>NZ_JAKJSN010000026.1:0-83873 GCF_050337005.1 Photobacterium japonica
TAATTCGCCTGTAATTCATGGCTATATTTTAGATTGAGATTATCCAGCATTTCATTTTTATCTATTCAAATTAACTCACTGTAAAACAAACATTTCAAGCGAATGAACGCCATTACTGCTGGCTAAATAAAAACCATGTTAATCAACACATTATTTATGGTTCTTATATATATTTGGTCAGCTAACGATCAATTAAAAGCAGATAAATGGCGTTATTATTTTTTGATGCGAAATATTACCCCGCTGTTCTTCTTTCTATTTTCTATCGAAAACCCACTACTCCTCATTACATTTGTTAGCCTCAATACCTAGACTCTATAATTGAGCTTATTGTCATTTAATCGGTATTTTCCGTTCACTCATCACAATTTAACAAGCCATGCCGCTTGATTGATACGTATATAACCAAATAATCTGCATTCCCTAGTGGTATACGCCATGTATTCATGTTACCGTGAGTATGTAACAATTTAAAACAAAAATATTACATTTATTTGGCTTTCACTTTTTATTAGGGGTGGGATATGGATATCAAATCACAAGAGCTAAACAGTTTTGATGCAGACGTTATTCATCTATATCTACAAGAAATCGCACACAAACCGTTACTGTCAAAAACAGATGAAGTGCTTTACAGCCGTAAAGCGTTGGTGGGTGATGATGCGTCAAAAGCCATCATGATTGAGAGCAACTTGCGTCTGGTCGTCAGCATTGCGAAGAAGTACCGTAGCAGTGGTATGCTACTGAGCGATCTGATCGATGAAGGGAATATCGGTTTAATCACCGCCGTTGAAAAGTTTGACCCTGAGCGTGGGTTCCGTTTCTCCACTTACGCGACGTGGTGGATCAAGCAAACCATCGAACGTGCTATTCATAACCAAGCCCGCACTATTCGCTTGCCGGTACACGTATCAAAAGAAATTAATACGATTTTACGTACGCACAAAAACCTGATGAAGAAGACCAACCAGGAACCTACACACGAAGAAGTCGCAGCAGCGCTGGACCGTTCGGTGAATGAAGTTTCAAGTGTGTTGGCTTACGATGCGCCCGTTGTCTCTATTGACCAGCAAATCTCGGAAGATTCTAATTCACAGAGCATTGCTGCTTTCATTGCTGATGAAGGCGGTATGCAGCCAGACAACGAAGTCAACAAGCAAGACATCAGCCGCTTGGCAATTACAATGCTAGAAAGCTTGAATGCGCGTGACAGAGAAATTCTTTGCCGTCGCTTTGGTTTGTTGGGCTACGAAGCACAAACGTTGCAACAGGTGGCTGACGAAGTGGGCTTAACCCGTGAACGTATTCGCCAACTGCAGGTGAGTTCGCTGAAAAAACTGAAAAATACGCTAAGCCGCGACAATTACAATATCGAGTTATTGTTCGCCGAATCCGCATAAGGACGCCCTACCCGATTTACAGATCTTCCGCACTCAGTCTTGCCCCGTTTAGGGGCTTGATGCTTTTACTGTCTATGCAAATCCTTCTATATGGTTCAACATCTTTATGTGCATCATCGCCATGTAATTGATGATTAACTGTTTCACCCCTTCTGTTGCCGCTCACCGATTATCGCCGTTGAAAAAACCGCATCGTTATTTCTTGATATAGCATGGTCACTTACCCAATAAGTCACACTGATAAAATAGGCAAGGCTTTGCATGTTCACGATGATTTCAAACCGCGTCCTCCGCATACTGATTCCCCTGTTTCTCCTTACTACGTTTGTCGTCATGCCATTGCATGCTGAAGCGGGTGTAAAAAGTAAGGCGAAGCAATGCAAAAAAGTACAATCAAAAATCACTAACATTCAGAAAAAAATGCGCTCAGGCTACTCTGTCGAGCAAGGTGTTAAATATCATAAAAAACTAAACAAACTGTACAAAGAAGAATTTAAWTACTGCAGGTAGGATAAAAAACAGGGATAACTGATGGCATTGCCTTTATGTCTCATTTATGAACAGGCATAATTGGACGTTTTTGATAATAATCAAAATAAGTCAGATAAGAGATGTCAAAAGTGAAAAAAGTGTATGTAATCCTCGCGGCCTTCGCGTGCAGTATGTTGTTATCGTCGTGTGCAAGTTATAGCGTCACAGAACAAGATATGCAGCATTATCTCGATGATAAAGCGAAGTTTGAGCGCACTGTAGGAATAAGAGGCATTGCGCACGCAAATGTGAAATTCGATGATATTAAAGTCGGTATTGGCCGCGTTGCCAATGACCGCGTGAACTTGGATGCAAAATCTGAAGCCAACGTCACCATTTACGGTCAAAAGCCACAAACGGTTAACCTTAACGTTAGCTTCAGTGCGGTGCCGTATTACGACAAAGCCGAGGGCGCCATTTTCCTTAATGATTTAAACGTTGAAAACATCGACATTCAACCGAACTCATTGAACTTGCCGACGAAGCAATTGCTCACGCCGGTTATTGAGATGGTTGGCCAGTTCTTACTGACCCGCCCAGTTTACCGACTCAATGAAGATGACTTTAAACAATCAGCATTAAAAACAGCAAGACCTGAACTGCTGATTAAAAACCATGCTTTAGTTATTCAGATGTAGGTCGGGTATTTAAGTAGACCCCCCTGTTCGATTTGTCACAAATCTAACTGCTATAAACTCTCGGGCTGCTATTCTTGCGGCCTTTCTTTTGATTGATCCAAGTCGGATTGATCCTGATCTAACGACGAAGCATCCATAAACGATGAGTCCGAGAATATTGACGGTGAAAAGGATGAATCTGGAAATGACTGATCTAAAAAATGCGTGCCGGCGGCTTCATCAATGATCTGTACGGCCTGCTCCGCTTGAAAGGCTTTTCGCATAGCTTCTGCCGCATAGTCTCGTACAACATTGGCATTCGATGACACATACACCACGATAAACAACGTGATACTCACTACGCTGCCGATAGCGACTAACAGTATTTTCCTAAATAATCTGTCTTCCATCGCGCTGATTTCTTCTTTGATCTGCTTGGCCACATCAAAGTTGGTTAAATTCTGTCGAACGGGGTTTTTCTTCACCATATCGTTACTGGGTCACCTGTCATTTAATCCGCCATTCTAGTGCTCAGCCCTTAACTTGACCTTAATCGATGGTATCTATTATTTCATGCGAACGATTAGTTTAATAAGCGTTCATCACAATTAAATTATAGTGCGTTAGAGTCATAAAAAAATACGACCAAGAGGCCGTATTTTTCTTTATACATCACTGTCTATCTGCAGATTGCCGTCTATTACAGAGCCATTTTGTAGCCAACAAAGAGTAAAATCAGCAGCCAGACCGGGCATTGACGGTATTTCAACAAATAGAATCCCACCAATACCGCGACTACATCCGCCACATTGCCGATGGATGAGGTCAAAACAGGTTGAATAAATGCACTGCCCAGCAAGCCGACAACTGAAGCATTCACCAACAGGATTGCACTCTTCAGTGCCTGGTGACTAAACAACGCATTCCAAGCCGGTAAAAAGGCAAACAACAGTAAACTACCCGGCAAGAATACCGCTATCGTTGCCACCAAACTGCCAAGCACGGGGCTATCTGTGATGACCGATGCGCCAAGATAGCTCGCCATTGTAAACATTGGCCCGGGTACTAACTGCGCCGAAGCGTAAGCACTCAGGAAGGTATCAGGTGCCACCATCCCTTCTAGCATAGGTTCTAACAGAGGTAACACGACATGCCCACCGCCGAAGACGAAACTACCCGCTTGATAGAATACGTTGAATAAATGGGCGTATTCTGAGGTATGCGCAACAAACGGTAAGCCAACCAATAGCAGCACAAACAACACTAATAGCCACACGATCGGGCGAATTGGTGACGTTTCTACCGTTTGCTTCGAGTGCGTTAACTGACGTGCTGATAACACATACCCTAATGCAGCCGCCAATAAGATTGGAACGATTTGCCCAAGTAAACCCGAGGTAAAGAACACGCTCACCCCGGTTGCTATCGCAATACCCGCGGTCAGTTTATCGGTAATGTTCTTTTTTACCATCCCCCACAAGGCATCTGCGACCACAACGACAGCTAATAATTTGGCCGCCTGAATGAAGGTGTCGATAATAGTGACATCGTTGTATTGTTGGTTACCAATGGCTAAAAATGTCAGTAGCAAAAACGACGGAAAGGTAAACCCTGTAAATGCCGCCACTGCGCCTTTATATCCGGCTTTTTTATAACCAATAAACATCCCTAACTGGCTACTTGCCGGACCGGGTAAAAATTGACAAAGTGCCACAGCGTGCGTGAAATCTTGATCACTTAACCACTGTTTCTTTTGCACGAATTCACGCTGAAAATACCCAATGTGAGCCGCAGGCCCACCAAAGCTATAAAGACCGAGCAGAAAAAACTGCCACATTACCTTGAACATAGATCCTCCTATTGATGGCGTTATCATATCCATAGCAACAGGATTAATGAAATCGTTAGTTTCAATTTTATATATTGATAATACTGATGAATCACCATGACGTGCACACCTTGTTGAGATTACGCATTACATGCGGCTAATCAATGATATACTCGTCTGAATTGTCGAAATTTGGTCTTTCGTTATGCTTGAAAACTTGCAACAGATGGTCATTCTTGCCACTGTCGGTCACGAACAAAACTTTACCCGCGCGGCTGAGCGATTATCGATTTCAAAGTCTCAAGTCAGTAAGCAGATCCGACTGTTAGAGGAACGTTTAGGTTGTCAGCTGGTACAGCGAAGTACGCGTACCGTGGCATTGACCGATATTGGCTTGCAGTACGCGGAATACGGGCAGCAATTGTTAGATACCGTAAATGAAGCGGAAGCGTTGGTTGCGGGGTATCGCAATGAAATACGAGGCGTATTACGTATCGGTATTGCGCAGTCTTTCGGCAACGTCAATATCACGTCAGCCTTAGCTGAGTTTCAAAAAAGCCACCCGGATTTAGAGCTGGAAGTCAGCCTGTTTGATCACCGCCCTAACCTACTTGAAGAAGGGTTTGACTGCTGGGTCGCGATTCATGAACACCCGCCCGAAGGCATGGTGGCAAGAAGACTGGCGAACTGCCACTTTACTGTTGTCGCGTCGCCTGAATATGTCGATGCGCACGGTGCGCCAAGAGTGCCCGGCGATCTTCGTCAACATAACTGCATCACTTATCAAAGCCGAGAACGAAAGTACGAAAACTGGGAGTTCACCCGTGACGGTATTCATCAGTCTATTCGCGCGCGTGGCAACTACCGTATCGATAATGCACCGGCGGTGTTAGACGCCGCAAAATCTGGACTGGGCATTGCCTATTTAGCCACGTATCTGATCACGGATGAATTTGAGACAGGCAAACTGGTTGCGTTGCTCCCTGAATGGAAAGCAGATTTGGAGCTACCCATTTATGCGGTCTATCCACGTCGCAAATACCTTGCGCCGAAAGTCCGCTGCTTCATTGACTTCATGTCTGAGCGCATGGCGACTCCGCCTTACAAAAATGCCACGCCGATAGCTTATTAAGCGCCAAATCTCACTCTTGCCGTTGTGATTCATTCGGCTTCAGCTAAACCTTAAAGTAACACTGTCACTTTAAGGTTGGCTGGTCGCTATCATGACATTTCTACAGCGCTTCTTCTGTTTGCTTTTCCACGCGTCTAAGCCACAGCCCCGTCGCTTTCTTTGTCAGCGCCGCCCTGTCATACCGCTAACGTTACCAACCATCTTGTTCATGACTGCCAGTTTACTTGCTGGTTGTGGCAATGGCAGTGACAGCGTCACGAACCCATTACTTGAAGGCGGTAATACGCACCCCGTTAACCGTTCAGAATCCCTGTATCTCCCTGATGCGAAACTACTCTTATCGAAGCTGCCGGAAGCCCGTACCACAGTGTATTTCCCCGAAGCACAATCCGCATTAACGGTCACTGATCAGCTCAATATTGACCCCATTGCGGTGCGATTACGGCAGCACCCTGACAGTTATGTGTTAGTGATTGGCCATGCCGATGAGTTCACCGATGAAAATGACAATATTGCGCTGTCATTTGAACGCGCCTTCAGTGTGGCTATCTATATTTCATCTGTCTTTGGGGTTGAAGAAGAACGGATTCAGTTGGTGTCTGCGGGCAGTAGTGAGAAAGGGTTAACGGATGCGAAGGCGTTTCGTCGTGTGGATATTATTAGCCCGGAAGCCATTGTCCGAACATTTAACCCGCACCCCAAGCCGTCATTTTAGTCTTAGTAACAGGCATAAAAAAGCACCACACTTTCAGAAATCGTCCCTCGCGTTATGCAGGGCTATCTCTGGCAAGGTGGTGCTTTCTTATTAAACAGCCTTTACGACAGCTTTTTCAGTGCCGGCGTCGCGTACATGGTTTTGAGAATGTCTATCACACCCAGAGGCAGATCGGCCACTTTCTCATTGAAACGGGCAGTCTCTGCGTCTGTCACGGATTCATGCTCGATGCCCGCAGCAATGTAGTTTGCGGGAAACAGATGGTAATTCTGCGTAATTTGGCGATCAATCTCAGCGGCCAACAGGTCGGGGGTTTCAAACTCATCACGGATCACATCGCCAAAGCTCACGTGAATACGACGCTTATGGCCTACGATGCCCTGAATAATGCTCTCGATGTCTTCAAATTCGCCTTTCTCATAACTGCCCTGCGTCTGCTTCTGGTACAGCTCTTTCGCTTTGGCAATATCGCAAGGATCATTTTCATAAGAAATGGACACCGGCACAATGTTCAACTGTGGCATGAACTCAGGGAAAGACAATTTACGCTGACGGCCTTCCATGAAGAACATTTTCAAAATAGCAGGATCCGTTCTATCGTTACCGTCTTTTGCACGCCCTTCTTTTTGTGCGATCCAGATTGAATTACCTGTTTCAAGCGAATGTGAAATGTAGCTCGATAATAAACCCAGTGCTTTGAGCATTTCGCGGGGGGCTTTGGCCGAACGGCGAACAATGAAGCTCTTGTTCAAACGCATCAATTCGGTCGCACAGGGCTTTTTAAGTAGGTTATCACCAATGGCAATACGCACGGTGTTGAAGCCATTATTGAACATACACCAGTTCACCATGGCAGGATCCATGGCGATATCACGGTGATTAGAAACAAATAAATAAGACTGCTTTGGGTCAAGCTTCTCTAACCCTGTATACGTGACGCCGTCACAAGAATGCTTGATCGTGCCATGCATGTATTTGGCTACCTGACGCTGTACGTCAGCTACCGTTTTCACATTCGACCATTTTTTGATCAAGAAACGTTTGATCAATGGCGTCAGTACCCAGCCCAATACGCCGGATAACTGAGGGAAGCGATAATTCAAAATCGCATTAATGAAATCTTTATCATTGATCAGGCGTTCAATCGCCCCGCTGACTTCGTCATCATTGTACGGACGAATATCTTGGTAAATGTCGTTATCTATTTGCACAATTTGGCTTCATTAATTAATAAACTGCGGTATTTTACGCAGAATTTAGAGTGATCCCAATGAGATAAATCTAAACCCTACAATGGTTGGAGGTCTTACCAGAAAAAACTGCGACAACTTTCGCCACTTTACCTAAGATACAACCAAATAACCGTGTATTATTCGACATTCCTACGGCATCCTCCAATAGTTTTCACTCTAGTGACGTGCTTCAGTTGACGCTAAGTGGAAAAAATAACAATATGTATGGGCATTTTTGCTAGAGATTCACTATGAAACAAGCCATCGATTTTTCTACCCATCAACAAACCTTTCTCCATGTCGGCGCACGTCGAAAAAGTCCTCACGCTTTGATGTTGATCATCAACCAAGGCTGCGTGCTGATTCGCTTGGGGCAACAAGAGTTTACGGTAACAGCCAGCCAAGGCTTTTTTATTCCCTTTGACTGCTTACATGCCGTTACTGTACTGCCGGGCACGCACTATCACTCGTTGGCATTTTCTGCCCGCCTAACGACGCCTTTATGCCGTGAAGCTGGCTATTTCACCGTCTCACCGTTAATCGCTGCAGTGGCGAATGAATTGGCATCGGCACAACAACGCGGCGATACCCTACCGTTGAGCGGGGAATCTGGCAACTTACTGCGAGTGCTCAGTGACCAAGCATCCAAACTAAAAGTGAAAAGCGCCTCTATCGCGCCAGGGCTTGCCGCCGATCACGTCCATGTATTGGTGCACCTGCTAAAAGGTGACAAGGTCACAAATGCAGCTATCGCGACGACCATCGCCAAGTATATCGGTTACTCACTCAAAGAAATTGAAACATGCCTGTTAATGCGAGAAGCCGCACGCTTGTCTCGCTCTGGTCGCAAAGTGGCACAAATCGCAGAGGCGTTACACACAACACCCGAGTTGTTGAACGCGATGGCGAACCCTATCTTGGGTGAATCACTGTAATATTGATCCCTCCCCGTCAATACGTGAAGGGATACATAACAGGCCTGCGCCGAGAAACTGACAGCCTGTGTACATCTATTCTGGCACAATGAAAAATAGATGCGCAAAAAACGAAAAGCGGCGAGAATTATCGCCGCTTTTCGTCATTCAGTCGCGCTATGTCTGTGCGGCTGCCTTGTCGTTTGAGTTTAGGACTCACCCATTACTGAAACGGGATCTCAACTTGGATGAACACGTCATCTAAGTCACTCTCTTCATGCCAGCGGTAATCAAAACGCACACGTGGTGATTGGTTATCTTCCCCTCCAACCCCAAAACTCATCTGCAACCCGTACTTTTTCAACCAGTCTTTGGTGTTTTCAAATTGCATATCATCGTCTTTTGCATAGCGGTCAGGCAACCAAAAGCCCAACCCGTAAAAGCTCGAATCCGAATTGGATGATACAACGGGGGAATCCAATTTTTTTGCCCAATTATCCCAAAAGGTACCACGAGCTTGCGCGCTCTTATCTGACCATTCCATACGTAAAACGTCATCTCGCTGAGACGTTGACGCTGTCGCTGGGATCGCGGTATTTCCCGCATCTGATGGCATCAGTACGGGCTTATCACTGGAACAAGAAGCGAGGTGTGCCTTCTGCTGCGTCTCCGACAGTGCCGCAAATTCCCCTTCATCAAGGGAGGCGCACGCATTAACGTCAACAGGCATTATCGTTAAGGACAAACCCGCTAGTAAGTAAGAAAACAACATCTTTCTACTGCTACTACATGTCATGTAAGTGGATTGACAAATCATCAATCGAAACAAAAACCTATTTAGTGTACCAAACATTATCACGTAACATTTTAGCAACTTTTTCGGTTGTTAAATGTGAGACAGTACGACTATTGATAATATGTTCACGAATATCACTGCTTCTCACATGGACCGTTTCTGGGCAAGCCAGTACCTGCCAACGCGCCATAATAGCCTCTGACTGATAAAACTTACTGAAATTCATAAAGTTATCAGGACCCACAACGAAGGTTAGGTTGGCCTCTGGGTCTGCTCGCTGTAATGCTTCTAACACAGCAAACGTGGTAATGGCTTCTGTGCCAACCGCAATGTCTTCCTCTACGCGTGACAGCGTCACATTGGGCAATTGAATGTCTTCGATAAATGCTGACACTAACTCACAACGTGATGAGTAATCTAACATTTGCTTGCCCCACGCATGACGGAAGCTGGGAACCAGTAACACCTTGTCGAAATGGCTAAGCCGCTCAAGCACGGATTGATGCCCAATACTTGGCGGGTTAAATGCACTACCAAAGACGGCGATTGATGTTGTCATGTCTAGAATGCCCCTTTTTTAAGCCGTTTTGTTGATAATTCCATTTTATTATCACGAGAGGATTGATCCTGACATAGAGTTATCGCATGATTTTACAAAAGGTTTAATGCATTTCACTTTTTTTTTGCATTGCATTACGTCATGTGGTTACAAAGCGGGCAATGCCCGGAGGATTCATTGACTATGGAAGAGATCATTCTTCAAGAAATGCGCGTATTGCCAACAATTGATGTCGAGTTTGAAATCGCGCGTCGTATCGCATTCATTCAGCGTAAACTCAAACAGTCACGTTGTCAGTCGCTGGTATTAGGGATCAGTGGCGGTGTAGATTCAACAACCTGTGGCCGTTTGGCGCAGTTGGCTGTTGATGAATTGAACCTGCAGGAAAATACTGACGCTTACCAATTCATTGCCGTTCGCCTGCCTTACGGAGAACAGCAAGACGAAGATGAAGCGCAATTGGCGCTGTCCTTTATTCAGCCATCACACTCTGTGAGCGTGAACATCAAAGACGGTGTTGACGGCAGCCATGCAAGCACCCTATTTGCGCTTGAAGGCACAGGGTTAATTCCGGCTGATGCTGGCAAGGTTGACTTTGTCAAAGGCAATGTAAAAGCGCGCATGCGTATGATTGCACAATATGAAATTGCTGGCTTAGTAGGCGGATTAGTGCTGGGCACTGACCACTCGGCGGAAAATATCACAGGCTTCTACACCAAGCACGGTGACGGTGCGTGCGATCTTGCCCCTCTTTTTGGCCTAAACAAGCGCCAAGTGCGTTCATTGGCTGCAAAATTGGGCGCGCCGGATCAGTTGGTCTATAAAGTACCCACCGCCGATCTGGAAGAATTGGCGCCGCAAAAAGCCGATGAAGATGCGCTAATGGTGACTTACGATCAAATCGATGACTTCTTGGAAGGCCGTGAGGTTGAACAAACCGTCACGGATCGCCTTGTGAGCATCTACAACGCCACTCAGCACAAGCGTAAACCAATCCCGACCATTTACGACGCTGAATAAGGGTGTGATTGCACACTCTGTGAATACCGAGATTCTCGAGTAAATCAAAAAGAAAAAGGGCGAAATGATATTGCTATCATTTCGCCCTTTTACACAATCTACACTGTCTTACCACGTCGACAGCGACGTGAATCTATGACGCTTCGGAATGGCGCAGCAAATTATCTAGCTCCCACCACAATGCCTCGCACAGCCCTTGACGATACACGGCCTTTTTAAAGGCGGCATGTTCCATCTGGTATTGTTCATAGTAATTTTCTTTGCTGGATAAGCTCGCCCGTACATTAGCCAGTCGATCACAGGTTTTGACAATAAGGGCAAGCCGAGCGGATTCTTCATCGGTACTCAGCATGGACAAACGGTGGTTAATCTCAGCTTTGCGTGCCTGACGGTCATCTAATTGACTGTCTGAAATGTATTTCACCGCATCTGCTACCACAAAACCGAAATCAGCAATCAATTCATTAATATTGGTTCCTGTATCTTCAAGCACGTCATGCAATTGCGCGACGATCATCGCATTTGAACCAAAAGGACTGGCTAAGCGCGAAACAGCTTCAAGATGGACATAGTAAGGCAGGCTGCCATACATCTGCCCTTTATGCTTTGCCCGTGCCAGTGTGCACGCCTTGAGATATCGGTTATTCATCTGCCCCCCAATCTGTTCAATGCCCGCTTCTCACTCTGTCCTTACTCACGGTATGGATTCAGAGGATATATAGGATTGATTGTACCCAACCGACATGAAACATCTGGGATTTACGACACGATTTGACGAAAAAACGGCCATCTTTCGATGACCGTTGGGGATTTTTTCTTTAAGCGGAACGAATAACGTTACTGATCGTTCTCTTGCGCTGCTTTTTTTTGTGCGTCTGCTTCTCGGATTGCGTTCGCGACCATCATGATGGCTTCGCCGCTGCTGAACCCTTGTGCCATAAGCTCATGAATTTTATCTGCCGCTTCTTGTTGCTGGGCATGGGTCAGTGTCGGTGTGTTGTTAAACATAAATCATTTATCCAAGAAAAAAAGCCAGTTTAGGGATTTTGTCCCCTATTGTCATCTGCTTATTAGCCCGGACGGCCATCCACACGTGGGCGTGTTAGCACGGGGTAATAAACGACGGTAAATATCGCGTATGCCACGGCCCATAAACTGGCCGAAATCACATAACCGGATAACGTCAAGCTGGGCCAAAGTGCAATCATCAATGTACGCACTAAAGTCGCCAATACGAGCATGGCAAACGCGACTTTCATCATCACGCCAATCTGTAGGCTGCGTCCGGTATGCCCTAACGAGACACGTGCAATCATGGCCAATACCATGCAGCCAATACCGCCGACCGTCAGACTGTGCAGCGCAATACTTTCACTGACACCGCCCACCGTGTAATGCATCGCCAATAGGAACAGGCCGATAATCATGGCCGCATAGGCAAAATGCAACAACCACAGCAACGGCACTCGACAAGTGGAAAGCGTACGCCAACGAAGAAAGCGCGCCAAATGACAAACGGCCGTGACTGTTAATAACACCGGCAACGAAAAACGATTAATGGCGTCTGGAATCGACAGCAGCACATTCAGCAGCAGTAACCAACTGGGTACTAACGCAGCAAATTCAAGCCCTTTCACACGGGTGATTTRTTCGGTATTCGTCCCACGCCAAGTAAAGAATGGAATGACCCTGCCGCCCACAATCAATACAATCAGGCTGATCACCATGACGGTCATCATCGACAGTGAATGGGTCGAAGCAATGTGCAACGCCTGACCCAGCCCCAACGCATTAAGGTGGAATAATGCATTCAGTGCGGTCATCAGGATAATTAATGGCACAAAGAAGAGGTTGTTCCATTGCTTGCGGATAAGAATGGGGACAGCAAGAAAGTAAGCCGCAAGTGGCATCCAAAGTAGATCAACCAGCATCCATACCCAATGTGGGCTACCGACCAATAAGGCAACGCGCGCAATCAACCAGCAAGCAAAAATCACGGCAAGCTTTGGCCCTCTTACGCCCGGATTTCCCGTCCAATTTTGTACGGCCGTCAGCAAAAAGCCGATAATAATAGCACCGGTAAAGCCGAACAGCATTTCGTGGCTGTGCCACCATATCGGATTACTATACATCCAGCCAGTAGGTTGTAACAGGCCAGCCCAAAACAACGCCCAGACCAGCATGGCAACAACAGAAAACGCACTGCCTGCTAAAAAGAAAGGTCGAAATGCGAGACGAAAAAGCGGGAAAATTTTCTGTTCTTTTTCATTATCAAGAATTTGCATCATGGTTCACTACACCGCGCTTATAAGATGCATCTATAATACAACTTATAAGATGCAAATGAAATGCACCTTATGGAACTTTTACTCAGTGAGACTACAGCCCTGAGTGATCAATCGGTCGAGTGATGCTCTGAATATCTAAAATGCCGATTTCGCCTTGCCAGCGGCTTTCGATCACCCCCACGCTTAACCAATAGCGACCATCGGGTAAATCCAGCTTGGGTAGCGTCGTCGGTAATTTACCGTCCACGTTTTCCGTCCACAGCGGTGTCCATGAGGTGTCCTCTAAATCATAGACATTCATCGACAACACCGGTGACGGACACGCGCGATCAGGCAAGCCGTTACGCTCAATGCGCCAGCTACTACTGTCAATCCAGCCGATTTGCTGCTTACTCTGCGGTCGCGTCATCAGCACCCAGGTTTTAAAGCTGACATCACCATCGGCATTGATCACCAATTGGTACAACCCTTCACTGCTGGCCTTTTCCAATCGCCGCGTTTCCAATGAGAAATAGCCACCATTGTTGATTTTCGGCGTCGCCGACAGCACGACTTGATCGGGCCAATGAATAAATTGGATCTCCGTAATACGTCGATCAGCGGTGCCGTTAATGGCCAGTCGCGGCAACACTTGATTTTGGTTCTGCACCATTTCACGCTGGATCACTAAGCTGGTCAGCCAAGACGGCAATACCGCGCGATCAAGGCTATGCCCACAATCTTCTGTAATGGCCAGTTGCAAGAGCGCATTGAGGTTATTTTGCTGATCTGCAGAGGGGGTTTGCTGCCAGGCTTGCACTATGGAGTCAAAACTCTCATTGGTGCGCCCTTCCAGCAGTTTTTGGTGCGCGACAGTGAAAATATCTTGGTTCATGAACCACTTCGCCGTTGCAGTCGGCACCAGAAATGCTGACTGCAACAGAAGTAATGAACACGTTAATGACAGTTTTGACATTATTACGCTGATTTCATCCGGTAGCCCACACCACGGAGGGTTTCGATTTCAATGCCCGGTAATTTCTGACGCAACTGCAAAATGTGAGTATCAACGGTACGTGTTGTTGGGTAGTGATTATAACCCCACACCTGATCTAATAGTTCGTCACGAGTAAAAACGCGACCCGCATTTTTCGCCAGAAAAACCAACAATTCAAATTCCGTGCGCGTTAGCGTAATGCAGGCATCTGCCAACAACACTTCACGGCTATCCAGATCAATGCTGATCTCGCCCACTTTCACCACGTTGGTCATCGGCATATCCGGCGCCCCCGTACGTAGGTGAAGGCGAATACGCGCCAGCAATTCTTCCTCGGCGAACGGCTTGGTCAGGTAATCTTTCGCCCCTGAATCAAGGCCAATCACTTTGTCTGACACCGACACCATCGCGGTGAGCAAAATCACCGGTACATGTTTAAGGCCAAGCCATGTATGTAAGAAGCTTAAAGAGTCCCCTTCAGGCAATTGGCGATCGAGGATCACGAGATCCGCGTTCGGCCATAATGCCGCGACATTTGTTGCACAGTCAGCGTACAAGCAGTTGTAGCCGGCTTCTTTCAAGCTCTCGAGTAAACCATCGGCAAGGTTGCGGTCATCTTCAACCAGAAGCAGAGTTTGATTCACACGGTATCTCCAATATAAAAGTGGTTGGGGGACCTATCAGTTTCATTCGTCCACCCATTCTGCATATCATCGATTCAACGATAGTAAGACCAAGCCCTAGACCTCTTTCACTTACGAAGGGCTTTCTTAATCTGGCCCAATCTTTTGAGCCAAGCTGTCCTTTATCTGAAACGCTTACAATCAATTTTCCGTTATTGAACGATGATGTTAATGTTACGGGCTTTACGCCATATTTGTTGGCATTGGATAGCAAGTTATCAATACACGTACCCAGCCAATAGATGTTCACATCGACGGGGCGATCATCGGCTAACTCCAATGTCACCTCGTACGGTTCACTTAAGTATTCAACCCATTCATTAAATGATTCAACGTGTTGAACACTGAGTTCTTGCTGATTAGCTTGTAAGTAGTCCTTACTGGCCTCAGCCAATTGCCGTAATCGGCGTGAGTCTTCGGTTAAACGCCTGAACTCATCATATAAGGTTTCGGGCAAAGCATCAAAGTTACGCCGGAAACCTTCAACTGTCATGGCCAAGCTGGCAATCGGTGTACGCAATTCGTGCGTGAGAATTTGCAGAACGAGCATGCGTTCTTGCATGGCACGTCGACGAATGCGCCAACGGTAAAAGCCCCACCCGAAAAGCAAGCCCACATTCACCACTAATAACCCAACTAAGAGATAGAGGGTTAAATGTGATTTGTCTTCTTCTTCCCAACAAATATTGCCGCTTTTCAGTACACAAAAGCCGCTTTGATTCAAACGGGTAAAATGCACATCGAATTTCCCCATCACAGGTGACCACGTCGGTTGGCTGTATATGTGGTATTCGTTCCCGTTTCTTATCCATAGTTCGCCATTAGAAACAAAGGTTTCTGCGCCGGATGTGAAAACCTCAATTTCTTCATGGCTCATACGCTGCAATCGCCCCAAAACAGTATTGGTCGGCGCTAATTCACGTTCTTGGATATGCAAAAACGGGTTCAGCTTGTCCACCATGTCCGGGTACTTTTGCACATAACGTTGCGCGTAACTGCCCCCGCCTGGGTGAATATAGCCCGCTCGGGCGAACCATCCCATCGGTAAAATCGTACGGTTACATATCGCGCGCGTAAACACCAAGGGTTGAGTCAGTAACGGGGTGACAGGCCAAGGTCCTTTACACGTCATCGAGCTTTTATAAAGGCGCTGTAAGGCTTTTAACGGGTAATCCGAAGATTGTGGCAACAATGAGGAATGCAAAATCAGTGCACTAGGGAACTGGCTTTGTAATTGCCTGAAATCATAGGTCGCGATTGGTTCACTCGCCAAGAGTTCAGACCGAACGGCATTTAAGCGTTCTGGTAAATTTTCCGCAAAGGCCGATGGTGCGCCCAGCAGTAGCAGTGAGATCAAAAGGACGTATTTTTTCATGGGGGCAGTCTATCATTCAAATCCCGACTATTGTCAGGGAAGTGTCATTCGCTTGCTGGTTAAGTAATCGAATAATATCAAGTATTAAACTGCACAGACTATAGAATTCAATCACGAGGCAGAAGGTAGCGCAAAAAAACATCAAATCCGCCATATCAGTCCAATTACATTACTGAATGCACCAAATCTCAAACTTCCTTTTAGTTTCATAGGCTTGCCTAGTGCCTACGTAGGCTAAAATTATCATAAAGATAGGTAACAAAATTCTACTCATATGAACTACTAGCGTGTATTATCCACCGCCTAAAAACAAGGTTCGATGTCTTTAAGAACCATATTTGATAATGCTATGAATGTACAAGACAAATGCGTTCTCATCTCGGCACATGTAGACGAATTGTTCGAGCTTAGCTCCATTCAAGGCAAGACTCTCGTATTCACTTGATACTTAATATAAAAATGAAAAAAATTTTAGCTTTATTGATCGCAGCAACAGTAACCGGATGTTCAACTATCACCAACGGTTCAAATGAAGAGTTATCTTTTAGTTCTCATGAAGAAGGTACAAAACTATATATCAATGGCCAGTACCGAGGTAATGACTATACCAATATTACTGTTGAGCGAGGGAAGCGTCACACTGTTATCGCTAAGAAAAAAGGCTGCAAACAGTCTGTTGTGACAACAGATTATAGCTTTCAGTGGGGAAAAAGCCTTGTACTTAACGTGCTTATTGACTTCGGTATTTTCACCATCCCGACTGATTTGTTGACGAAAGCCGCATGGCAAACAACAGAAAGTCATTACGATGTTACTCCTATTTGTGAAGTAAATGATTCTGTTGAGTCAGAAATCTAAATCCATTTTCATAAAAAAAGGGAGCCGAAGCTCCCTTTCCAACTTGCGCCCTATTTATTTATAGATGCTCAAGGATCTTGTTACATGTTTCTTTCGCATCACCGAACAGCATCTGAGAGTTCTCTTTGAAGAACAATGGATTCTGTACACCGGCATAACCTGTGTTCATTGAACGCTTAAACACGATAACATGCTTGGCATTCCACACTTCCAAGACTGGCATGCCAGCGATTGGGCTGTTTGGATCTTCCATTGCCGCAGGGTTAACGGTGTCATTCGCACCAATGACCAAAACAACGTCTGTTTGTGGGAAATCATCGTTGATTTCGTCCATTTCCAACACGATGTCATACGGGACTTTCGCTTCAGCCAGCAACACGTTCATGTGGCCTGGTAGACGACCCGCAACAGGGTGAATACCAAAGCGAACATCTACCCCCTGCTGACGCAGTCTGTCTGTGATCTCATGTACTGGATACTGAGCTTGAGCGACTGCCATGCCGTATCCTGGAGTGATAACCACTGAGCGTGCATCTTTCAGCATTTCTGCCACTTCTTCAGCAGACGCCTCACGGTACTCGCCTTCTTCTTCGTCACTTGATACCGTCACGGTTTGACCGAAGCCACCGGCGATAACGCTAACGAATGAGCGGTTCATCGCTTTACACATGATGTACGACAGAATAGCACCTGAAGAACCCACCAATGCACCCGTTACGATCAGCAGGTCATTCGCAAGCATGAAGCCGGCTGCGGCGGCTGCCCAACCTGAGTACGAGTTCAGCATTGAAACAACGACAGGCATGTCTGCACCACCGATGGATGCCACCAAGTGATAACCGAATGCAAACGCAATTAACGTCATCACAATCAGAGCAAACATGCTGCCGTCTGCTTTCACGAAGTAAATCATGAGCGCCGTTGAGACCACAATCGCAGCAAGGTTCCACTTGTGTTTGTGCGGAATGTTCAGTGCAGAAGAAGAAATGATACCGCGCAATTTACCGAATGCGACAATTGAACCTGTAAAGGTCACTGCACCGATGAAGACACCCAAGAACACTTCAACCATGTGGATGACATGCTCAGCATGCATGTCCGCTGGATTAGCTAGACCCATTGCAGGTGGCTCGATAAAGCTGTTGTAGCCTACCAGCACCGCGGCCATACCAACGAAGCTATGCAAAATAGCTACCAGCTCTGGCATTTCCGTCATTTCTACGCGCTTTGCGTAGTAAATACCAATACCACCACCAATAACCATGGCAATAATGATCCACGAGATACCTTGCGAATCAGGACCAAAAATGGTCGCAATAAGCGCGATAGCCATACCGGCAATACCGAAGTAGTTACCAGTACGGGCAGACTCTTGCTTTGACAGACCAGCCAAACTCAAGATGAAAAAGAGAGCAGCTACAATATATGCCGCTTGTGTTAAACCTTCAGACATTACTGACTACTCCTACTTATCCCTACGGAACATTTCAAGCATGCGCTTGGTGACTGTGAAACCGCCAAATATATTGATACTCGCAATCAATACGGCAATAAACGCAAGGACAGAAACGACCGCGTTACCATGACCGATTTGAAGCAGAGCACCCACAACGATGATGCCGGAAATTGCATTTGTTACGGACATAAGCGGTGTGTGCAGCGCATGGGTTACGTTCCAAACCACGTAGTAACCAATCACACAAGCGAGGATAAATACGGTAAAGTGAGACAAGAATGCAGCAGGTGCAACAGAAGCCACCCAACCAAACGCACCGACGGCGGCGGCCAGCGCCACAACTTTCTTCACTGGCGACGTCGGTTCTTCCACTTTCTCTACTTTTTCAGCAGGCTGGGCCTGTGGCTTCGCTTGCGGCTGCGCAGAGACTTTGATTGGTGGCGCAGGCCAAGTCACTTCACCTTCTTTGATCACGGTCAGGCCACGTAGCACTTCGTCATCAAAGTTAATGTCGATGTTACCGTCTTTCTCTTTACAGAGCAGTTTCATCAAGTTAACAAGGTTGGTACCGTAAAGCTGAGAAGACTGTGTCGGCAAGCGGCCAACCATGTCGGTATAACCAATGATTTTCACACCGTTTGGTGTGGTAATCACTTTATCGGCTTCGGTGTACGCACAGTTACCGCCGTTAGCAGCCGCAAGGTCAACGATCACACTGCCTGACTTCATTGAGTCAACCATCTCTTTGGTGATCAGTTTCGGTGCAGGACGGCCTGGGATCAGTGCCGTTGTGATGATGATATCGACATCTTCCGCTTGTTCAGCATAAAGACGCTCAGCGGCTTTATTGAACTCGTCTGACATCTCTTTGGCATAACCGTCACCAGTTGAGGTGTCTTCTTTGTAGTCGACTTCAAGGAAATGAGCCCCCATCGATTCGACCTGCTCTTTAACTTCAGGACGAACATCGAAAGCACGCACGATAGCACCAAGGCTACCTGCAGCACCGATGGCAGCGAGACCCGCAACACCGGCACCCGCGACCAACACTTTCGCAGGTGGCACTTTACCCGCAGCGGTAATTTGACCGGTAAAGAAACGACCAAATTCATGCGCGGCTTCAACAACAGCACGGTAACCTGCGATATTTGCCATTGAGCTCAGTGCATCCAATGCCTGGGCACGTGAAATACGCGGAACAGAGTCCATCGCCATGACGTTAATATTCTTACTAGACAGTTTCTCTAGTAATTCAGGATTCTGTGCTGGCCAGATGAAGCTAACAAGACTCGCCCCTTCTTTGAGTAAGGCAAACTCATCAACACCGGTCTTTTCACATACCGTGGGAGCATTGACCTTAAAGATCACATCAGACGCCCAAACGTCTTCATGACTCACTACTGTCGCACCCGCAGCTTCATACGCTGCATCGTCGAAACTAGCACCAACACCAGCATTGCTTTCTACTGCAACACTGAACCCCATTTTTAATAACTGTTCGACCGTTTTAGGCGTCGCAGCCACTCGCGTTTCATGGGCGAGTATTTCCTTAGGCACACCAATTTGCATTATTATTCCCTAAATTTTGGCAAATAAGTAACAATTTTTTATCCAACCATACGCGTAATATCAAGCGTTTTGTAGTAAAAATACAAAAACAACCGAATCGAGCATTCTTTTATGCAACAAATGTTACCTTCTAACGGTAAGAAAATAACGTCTGAAGTTCGTGGACAGAGGTCGAACCACACTAAAATTGAAGAATCGAAATGATGCCAAATGAACAGAGTCACTCTTTTCGGCATAAAAACCCGATTAGATCGCTATTAAAGCGAAATTTTAGCGTAGAAAGATCCGGTATGCAGCAAGGAATAAGAAGCGTTGAGGCTTTTGTCGCCAGAAGAAACATCAATCCTTGATGCATACGCGCAATAACGCGATGTCCAACGTGTAATATCAACACGTGCATGGTATTCACTCACTGTAAATAACCTGTCACGTGTTTGTTTGATCAACGGAACATGCTGTCGCCGTTCTGATCAATAAACATTTTCGCTTTGTTTACCATGAAGGTTTCTGCGTCGACTTTTGATCCCATTAAGTCTGAGCGAATAAACGTATGGGTTTGCGTTTCACCATCACTGGTTTTACAAATTCGGCCAGCAATACGAAACTGCCCCCCTTCCGCCTTAGGTTCTGGGTAAATCAAAAAACCTTTATATTCGACAGGCTCAACGTCAGGTTGTTTAGGTGCTGATTGATTAAAACCAAACCATTTAGAAAAAAAGCCCACAACAAAATCTCCAAGCTTATGTTTATGCCTTATCAGTATCATGCCATTGCGTTATAAACAAGTTGAAACGCATGTAAATCATTAAAAAACGTAACGAAACCGTCTTTTTCAACAACGCTCTACTCGTAATTCGCAGCCAGCAGGTACAAGGTTACGTCAGCGAAAGAGTAAACTGCCGCTTCATGATGCCGCTAACGTTAAGGTCACTGATAATTCATTGATATTTTGACCCAGCATAAACGCAAAACGCTGGCCTAAGCCAGCGTTTTTATGTGAATTTTCCGTGCGTTACCCAGCAGTATCAACGATAGACGCCAATATCTTTTTGCAAGTGCACCGGTAGGTCCGAAACATTGTATTGTTTTGCCGGTTTGTTACTGCCTGAGAAGATGTCTAATGCGTGAGCAATCAATCCTTTGATGTTAACCGCATAGGCTTTTTGGTCCAAAGCGGTTGACGGTGCTGCTATGGTGTCAAAATTCATTGCCTGTGCCATGATTGCCTCTTGATGTTTGTTTGACTAATGGATGAAGTGTTTTCAATAAAATCATTCTAACCCGTTCATTTAACAGTCAAAAGAGACAAAATTTCAACTCGCATTATTAGTTTTTATAATGTGTTTATTTTTTGTTAAAACAGCACGATCACAATGATATATGATTCATACAATCAGCATAAGCACGCTTTTTTTACGCTTTATCATGAATAGACATTTTATTGTTGCTTTAGCGCCTCGATAGATTAACAATAACGCAACACACCCAACATTAACGTGTCATTAAAAAAGACCTATGCTCACCTTTATTCAACGTCATTCTTCTGGGTTACTGATTCTCGCGGCGTTTTGCGGTTTTATTTTTCCTGATGCCTCGGCCTCCGTTTTTCCTTCTTTGCCGTATGTCTTATTTTTTCTCATGCTTTTTACGTTAGTTGGAATACAACCACGTGAATTGATTCGCACCCTCCGGCAACGTTCTGTTTGGGGTTATGCGATATTGCACAGTCTCGGATGCACAGCATTAGGCACTGGCGTTGGTATGTTGTTTCACGCTTCCCCTTCCGTGGTATTAGCCATTGCGGGTGTCGCGGCAACGGGGTCACTTTTTGCTACGCCTGCCATTGCGCGCTCCGTCGGATTAGATCCCCAACGTGCAATGGCAATGACTATTGCGACCACACTGGTCATGCCGGTAATACTTTATCTCAACCTGTGTATTTTCCAAGATCACGCTTTCACTTTACAGTTATTCGAATACGTACAACGCTTGATCATTTACATTGTTGGTCCTATGGCCATTTCTGCCCTTATTTTCAGATTCGTTTCACCGGAGACTTTGCACCATGCCCATCAACGCTTATCGTCCATCACAATCTTGTTGGTCTTTACCTTTCCCTTCGGTTTAATCGGCCCGTTCCGACAAGCCTTCAACCAGAGTGCGCAAACCGCATTCACCTACTTATTCATCGCTTGCGTGTTGTGCCTGCTTTTTTTTGCGCTTGCATTCCTTTTCTATCGTCAACAAACACTGAATGCCGGCTTATTAGCCGCCCTGACCGCCGCTAATCGTAATGTATTACTCACTTATACCGTAGCAGGTAGCTATTTAGGGCCTGATTATGTGTTCCTTATGGCAGCAATCCAATTACCGACCTATACCTTACCGCTGATTGTGCGCGCAATCAGTCGCTATTACGCCACATCGCCTACCCCTTCGTCATGATGATCAGGCCAAGCACATTGTTGTCAGCAGGTCGATGATTTATTCATCAATTACTTATCAACATCAAACTAACGGGGACAAAAAGCCAGATTATCTTGCACCTTTTCAACAGTTTCTCTATATTTGCGAAGAATTCTCAGGGCGGGGCGAAACTCCCCACCGGCGGTAATCCATGTAGTTGGGGAGCCCGCGAGCGCTTATTACGCTGATTAAATCACGCAATAAGGTCAGCAGATCTGGTGCCGTATGTGCCTTACATACCTATTCCAGAGCCGACGGTCATAGTCCGGATGAAAGAGGATTTCAGCAAAGTGGTGCTTTATCTCTCTATGTTGAGGGATGCGCTGTTGTATCTGTACACCTGTACATTCAACGTTGCTGACTTTCCATGCCCTGATTCTGGTAATTATTATGAATTGGAGTGTCTTACCATGAATCAGTCTCTACTTACCCCTTACGGTACCCCTTTTGAGCGTGTTGAAGCGGGCCTTGATGCCATTCGTCGCGGCCATGGCGTATTGGTTGTTGACGATGAAGATCGTGAAAACGAAGGTGACATCATTTACGCCGCTGAAACCTTAACGGCAGAGCAGATGGCGCTGATGATCCGTGAATGTTCAGGTATTGTCTGCTTGTGTTTAACCGATGAGCGCGTTGCTCAACTTGAACTGCCAATGATGGTTGAAAACAACACCAGTGCGAACCAAACAGGCTTTACCGTGACGATTGAAGCGGCACACGGTGTCACAACGGGCGTGTCTGCGGCAGACCGCGTAACGACGATTAAAGCTGCTATTGCTGATGATGCAAAACCGTCGGACATTTGCCGTCCAGGCCATGTCTTCCCGCTAAAAGCCAATCCAAATGGTGTATTGGCACGCAGAGGCCACACAGAAGCAACGATTGATTTAATGCGATTGGCTGGATTGAAACCTTACGGTGTGCTGTGTGAACTGACCAATCCTGACGGCACCATGGCACGTCTGCCTGAGGTGATTGCCTTTGGTGAGCAGCACGCTATGCCAGTGCTGACGATTGAAGATCTTGCGGCTTATCGCCTTGCAAAAGAAGTCGCTAACAGCGAATCAGCGGAAGCCGTTACTGCTTAAGCATGGCCCATTATATATAAGCGTATTATTGCCTTTTTAGTGACTGGCAGACACTTCTGTCTCAGCTAAAAAGGCAATATTTTCGCGTTCCACTTACATCTTGTCTTTTTACATATTGCTTTTGTATCAGGCATTGCCTGCTTCCCAATTCATCGCCTACTTTTCGATTACCGTCTGTTATCTTTGATGTCCACCAGCATCTTAATGCAACTTAAATGGATGGCATCATATAGATCAGTAAACTCCATGCGGCTATCCAGCCCATTACAACGGCCATGTCTACCCAATCTCTCGTCATTCCTTTTCCCTCTCGTTAGCCTTTATTTTTACGTCTTACTTGTTTGAAGACCAACCTGTTATCGTCCAAAACCAGCATCTCTTTAGGGCTTTTTTCCTCTTTAATAATCATAGACAACACGGTCTAGAAAATTGGCGCATAGGCATGACAATGGAAAATAAATAATAAACAGCAACAGAACGTGGAAAAGTAAAGCATAAAGAGGAGGCAGAAGGTTTAACAGCCAGAATATAGTCAATGCTATTCTACGCGGGTATTAAAAAAGCCGGATCCTCAGACCCAGCTTAATTTTTTGTTTCTTGTGGTTTACTGCTTGTGATGTGTTGCTGCTATCGATTAAGCCACACTTTCATGTGTGCAATCACACGGATGGTAATCCACCAGCGTTTCTACAGGCGCAGAGAGTTCACCATGATGGCGAGCAAACGCTTCAAAGGCATCAGCCATCGTCACATTCAACGGAACCGGTTCTTTATGGCTATCCAGCAAGGCGTCATACCCTTCTTTACCCGTTGCGGTATATCCTGACGACACAGACACATACAGGGTCTCATCGTTAATATCGATCCATTGCCCGTCGCGTTTCAGTTGTAAATGCGCAATGCGTTCCCCTTGTGGCTCACAACATTGATAGGCATAACGCAAATGCGAGGTATAAGGAAAACTGCCGCTCCCCGTCCCTTCTACGCCATTATCAATCGCATTATTGATTGCGCCTTCTAAAGCCTGACGGATCTGCTTACCCGTCACTTTATACGTCATCAAGCCAATGGCAAACGGCAATAAACGCCCAGCGATATCGGCAGAGGTCAGCGGACCTTGATGTAAGGATGCGCGTACACCGCCTGCATTATGAATACCAAAATCAACCGGTACGCCCAATTCGCGCGCTTGCCAAACAAAACTATCCACCACCAGCGGCGCAATTTGACTAGGCCCTTTACTGTCTGGGATACGAGTATGACGTAATGGTTCGCTAACCTGCGCGACCAGTTGTGTTTGCAACTGACGCACGGCCGGACGGTAATGTTCGTTCAGTACGTTTTCAACCAGCGGATCTTTAATACAGAAACGCACCGAGGGTTCCGCCAGCAAATATTGCTTCACGGCTTCATGGCTGGTTTCATCGAGGTGCTGACTTCGACTGGCATCAAGGGTAAATTGGCGTCCGAGTAGAAGCTGATTGATCCCTCCAGCACGAGCCACGCTACCATCGGCATTGAAATCGATCTCCAGTTGCCCTAATGCCAGTGCATTACAACCGGCTTGCACCACGTAGGTATGATTGACCTGATGCGGATAGTCATCTGTGACGCCGTAACCAATGCGACTAAAATCCCCCAGCATGGTATGGGTATGCCCACCAATAATGGCACCAATACCGGTCACCTGTTGTGCCAGTTCCAAATCGCGGTCATAACCAAGATGACTCAGTACAATTATTTTATTGATGCCAGCCTGATGAATCGCCGCGATGGTTTTTGTCGCCACTTCAATCACATTATGAAAATGGGTATCAGGATCAGGGTTAGCTATCCCTGCCATATTTTCAATCGCCAGACCAAATAGCGCAATGGATTCACCATCAACGTCTTTAATCAGATAACGGGCATGATCCTGTTGCGCATCATAGGCAAGCACATTGGCTTTATGGGCTAAAGGATTCGGTTTATTCGGGTTCTCTTGTGACAGGTCCCAATTACCCGCAAGCAAAGGAAAAGACACATGATCCATAAAGTCTGCAACCACGCCATTGCCCATGTCTAACTCATGGTTACCCAGTGCCATGGCTTCTACACCCACCGCATTGAGTAAATGGGCATTCGCTAATCCTTTGTAGAGAGAAAAATACAAAGTACCTTGAAAGCAATCTCCCCCATGTACAAACATAAACTCACGCCCTTGAAGGTGAGCCTGCCTTTTGACATCTTTAACGGCAGATGAGACGCGCGAAAAACCACCACAACTGGCAAACACAGACATATCCGCATCCAACACATCACGCGGTAATTGCAGTGAAACCGAGGAAGGTTCGAAGTGTGAATGGGTGTCGTTAATGTGTGCGATCGTAATTTTCGCGGAGCGATGCTTTGTCATATACGTTTCAGTCTCTCCATCAGTACATTGGCTCCATGATATATCAAGATGCGTGAAATCTCAGTCTTTACCTTTCCCTTGTCATTCTGTTACATCGGTTGGTGATAACAATCATGCAACTTATTCCATGTTAACGCGATAGCGATGACCGAATGATGTCAGTTAAGGAGCAATGACACTACGACGTTTCGTAGAAAAGAAAAACCACGCAGTAAGGCGTGGTTTTTTGTCTTCAGCCGGGCATCTAACATCAATCGTTAATGCCGCCTATTCCTCATCGGGAATGAACGCTTACAGGTAACGGCCATGACGTTGCAAAAACTCAATTTTGTAACCGTCTGGATCTTGAACAAAGAAGAACTTCGCCAATAATTGACCATCACGGAAAAATTCTTTGATATCCGCAGGCTCATAACCCAGTGCCGCCAATTTTTCATGCTCAGCCTCAAGGTGTTCAACAGCAACAGCCAAATGGCCATAACCTGTACCGTGCGTGTAGGCTTCCGCGCCTTCGTTCCACGTCAATTCTAGCTCCATGTCGTTCTCTTCATTACGAAGATATACCAAGCTAAAGCCGTCGAAATCTAAACGCTCAGCCACATCCAGATCAAGTGCCGCTTTATAAAACTGCAAGGACTTATCCAAGTCAACAACACGTACCATAGAATGAATAATTTTAGCCATCTGACATCTCCAATTTGTCTAACGCCAAGGTATCAACCTGCACCACAATACATTTTCTATCAATTATTTATCGTGGTTTTTAACGCGCGCACTATAGCAACTCCCTTACCGGTCAACAAGGCACACTATCGCGATTTTCGACGGTCAGCTTTTCAATATTGTGACAAATACAGCGTCCCTTCCCATCGGTGTACGATAGGCTTAACGATACGGGGTAACCCGAGAGGAAAACGGCGAGGCTGACTATGAAGCTACAACGTATCGAAATTGCAGGATTTAGAGGCATTAAACGCCTGTCATTATCTTTTGATGAGTTAACCGTGTTGATAGGGGAAAATGCATGGGGTAAATCGTCTTTGTTGGATGCGCTGGATATCGCCTTATCGCCCTATGCTACATTCCATACCTTTACCTTCAATGATTTCCATGTCGACTACAGTGCAGGTCATGCCAAGATGCAGCATTTGCAAATCGTGCTCCATTGGCAGGAAGATTTCCCCGGCGAGTGCCGTGCCCGTCGTTACCGCGCTTTTTCGCCTGTATGGATAAATACACGCCACGCAGATAAAACGCCGACCTGCCAAACCCTGCTGTACCAAATATCCAGTGCGATTGAACATGACAAAGTGACAACACAGCATGCGTTCCTTGATCGCCATGGTGAGGTGATCCCCTTAGATGACAGTGAGAAGTTAGCCCGTCAGTTGATGGTTCTCCACCCCGTGGTGCGTATTCGCGATGCCCGTCGGCTTCGGGATGAACGGGTTACGTATCACAGTACCGAGCTCAACCATGCGTCATCGGATAAACGGAAAAACGATAATCAACGCATTGAGCGCCGTCTTGATAATACCTGCCGTCGATTAATGACACAGCCCGGCCATGTGAGCCAAGCCGAGATCAAAAGTAGTGTTAACGCCCTACATACTCTGATGGATCATTACTTCGCGTTTACACCTCATAATCGCCATCATGATTTTGACCGTGCGCATTTTCCGGATCGTGCACAATATGCCATGAACCCCTTAGAGCAATTGACACAACCGGAAACCAGTCGTCAAAGTCGCCTGGTACTAATGGGGCTCTTGAATGCCTTTATTCGCGCTAGGGGGCCTGTCGAGTTAAAACGCCTATCACGCCCTATCATGATATTGGAAGATCCCGAGGGGCGTTTGCATCCCACCATTTTGCATCAGGCATGGACCTTCATTACCAAAATGCCGATGCAAAAAATCTTAACGACCAATAGCCCCGATCTCACCTCTGTTGTCCCGCTCAATAGCATTAAGAAACTGATCAGAAAACCCGCCAAAACGCAGGTCTACGCCATTAACGATCACAACATCAGCAAAGATGAACAACGGCGTATTACCTTCCACTTACGCGTGCATCGTCCCAATGCGCTGTTTTCCCGTGCCTGGCTATTGGTAGAAGGAGAAACTGAAGTCTGGCTCTTTAATGAATTAGCGCGTATCTGCGGTTATAACCTTGCTGCAGAAGGCGTGCAGATAATTGAGTTTGCCCAGAGTGGTTTACGGCCACTGATTAAAGTCGCCCGCAGTTTGGGGATTGAATGGCATATGATTGCAGACGGTGACATGGCAGGCAGACGCTACGTAGACACAGTTCGCCATCTTTTACGGTCAGAGGCGGAGCGTCACCGCATCACAATGCTACCAAAACGCGATATTGAGCATTTCCTCTACTTTAATGGGTTTGAGCCGCTATTTCGTGAATTAGCCAACATTCCAACCGACTCCCCCATGCCCGCCAAAAAGATCATACACCGGGCGCTTAAGCGTCATGCCAAGCCCGATCTGGCGTTAGCGATGGTGAAATATATCGATGAAGAAAACGTCGACAATATTCCATTGCTGTTGCGCTGGGTATTAAAACGCATTGTCGCCATGTCACGCGGACAAAGCTAAACCGTTAAACCGCACGGACAGATGCAGCCACAACGTTAACGTTTACACAGGCACTGCCGGTTTAACGGTGACCGCATGTAACATGCCGAAACGCTCAATCTGATCGGCAAAGGTAGCAATGGCATCATTTAAACGGCAAGCCTGTAACGGTTTAGTCAACACACATTGCGCCCCACTGGTCATGAACGCATCATGAGTCTCTTGGAACACATCGGCCGTACAAGCAAAAATGACGGTCTGGATGTGCAGTTCTTGGCGAATGATCTTAATGGCTTCACTCCCTTGCATCTCGGGCATATGGTTATCCATCAATATCAAATCAAAACAGGTCTGCTTCAGTGTTTCTATTGCTTTAAGGGCATCAAGACAATGTGTCACCTTATGGCCTGCTTTTTCACAATATCGCCTCGCAACCATCGCATTCACGGCATTGTCTTCCACCAGCAAGATGTGCAACCCACATTTCGCCGCCTGGCTTTCATTCTCGTTTTTTGCGGTACTGGGGTTGGAAACATCAAGCGCTGAAATAACAACGTTCGGTACATCAGCACTCAAGTCAATGGCAAAAGGCAAGGTGACCACAAATTCACTGCCCACATTCTCTTCACTCGTGACATGGATAGTCCCTTGCATCAGACGGGTGATTTCTTTCACAATCGACAGACCCAACCCTGTCCCTCCAAACCGGCGGGTCGTGGAGTTTTCGGCCTGTTCAAACGGTGAGAAAATGGTGTCGAGCTTATCGGACGGGATACCCACGCCGGTATCTCGTACACTAACAGTAAGGTGGACGTTGGCATAACTAAACGCCACATCCACCCGTCCTTGCTCGGTAAATTTAATCGCATTACCAATCAGGTTAAACAGGATTTGTCTGAACCGTGCTGCATCCCCATACAGGTTGGTATGCGGTGGCAGAGCATTGGTTAAATCGAATGTTAGTCCTTTATTGCAGGCTAATGGGCGCAGCGTTGTATCCAATTGTATAATCACGCTATCTAATGAAAATTCCGTCTCCTCTAAGGTCATTTTTCCTTCCTCAATCTTAGAGAAATCCAAAATATCATTCAGTAACGTCAGTAAGTGTTGGCCCGAATCAATGATCACCTTAACCTGATCTTTAGTCTCTGGTTCCTGCGTTTCGGATTCGATAAGGTCTGCAATACCCAGTACCCCGTTCATGGGCGTACGAAGCTCATGACTCATGGTGGCAAGAAACACACTCTTTGCACGACTGGCCGCTTCCGCTTTGTCTTTTCCTTTTGCAATCTCGAGGTTAATACGCTGCAACTCTCTCAAACGCGCTTTTGTCAGCAAAAAGATAAAAAAAAGCAATAAGATAAGGAAACTGACAATGCTAAACGCATTCAAATCACGATAGAAAGCCTGCATTTTACCTACCTTTCTTTCAGACGCTTCCACAAAGCCCACGCTGCCTTCTGATAGTAATAAGCGATACAGTCTACGCTGCTCGGCATTCAGTTCGGTAAAAATCCGTTTGAACGGATAGTATTCTGCTTTTTTATCATGCAACGACTGATTGACCATATCGGCCAATAATGCATTAGACGGTTGTGCATCCAGCGCCACATCGTTTTTTTCATCAAGTACCACACGCAATGAGAGCAACGTGGATGACTTCGCCACACTGACGCCCACCAGCATATCAAGCTGTCCTGTCAGGGCGATCGCAAAAAGGCTAAAGTCCTCAACAATGGTGTTCAATTCATCATGAAACACCATATCAGGCAACCAAGCATAGCGTGCACCATGCTGCTTAATGGTTTCAACCTCATGCTCAATAATGACCAGTTCCGACGTTAACGCATAAGGCTGTGAGATACCTTGGTTAGTGGCAAGAATAATATCATCCCGTAAATGGATAAGATGGTGTCCCAAATCGGTCAAACGGAGTAAGTACGTGTCTAATTTCACGTTTTGTACATAGGCATATAATGAAAGCGGCAGCAAGATAAGTGACAAACCAATAAAGATCAGGCTGTAGCGCTTGGTTGTATTCTGTTTAATTGGATTATTGTTCATTTTCAAACTCCTCCAATATGGCCGGTCTTTCGCCAGTAAGGGCCTGCAAAAAGGCTTCRATGTCACTCAACTTCTGTTTATCAAGATCTTTACCCAATTGGCTTTTTGCCATGATTTGAATGGCATCCGTCAATGAGGCGGTTCGCCCATCATGGAAATATGGCGCGGTTATAGCAACATTACGCAAGCTGGCCACTCGAAACAGATTCACATCATGAATGGCTGACGTTAATTCATACCGCCCTTTGTCTTGCCTGTTACGTTCTTTACCTGTTGCCTCAATGCCAAAAAAACCAAATTTCATGACCATACTGCCCCCTACGTTGATGCCTTGATGGCAACTGACGCAGCCTTCTTTTTGAAAGGTTAGCCAACCCCGTTTCGCGGCAGGGGTGATGGCAGAGTCCTCTCCGCGCAGGTAGCGATCAAACGGCGCATTTGGGGTCGCTAACGTGCGCTGAAAATCCACTAATATGGTACGAATACTCTCCGCACTGACAACAAGCCCTAGTTGGTCAAAAGCCGCCTTGTAGCGCGGTGAATGGGAGACGTAATCCACAATTACAGGCCAATTGCTGTCCATTTCAAGTGGATTATGAATAGGTCCATCCATTTGAGCCCCAAGACTATTACTTCGGCCATCCCAGAAAAAACGCACATTATAGGCAACATTAAATACCGTCATTGAGTTTCGACTGCCTGCGCCGTTCACACCGGTGGATACCGGTATTTCTTCAGCACCGTTTATGGTGAGGTCATGGCATGTCGCGCAGCTGACCTTTCGATTGGAAGACAAATTGGGGTCATGGAAGAGTTGCCATCCGACTCGAGCACTATCAAGGTCATAGTCAGTAACAAAGGGAATGGGTTGGATCAGAGTATCTGTTCGCGGTGCCGTTGATAATTGAGTGCGAGTAGATTGTTCAGTGTCAGTGGATGGGGCTCGATGCAACTCCGAAGAAGAACGACCAGGTATCTTTCTCGCATGTGTCTCTTCAACATGCATAGAGGCATGAGTACGGGGATCCTCCCTTTGCAGGAGGAACCCACCGATAATCACACAAACCAACAAACTGAGAATAAGACCTAATACATATTTATTTATCTTCACTGTGCACCTAGTTTAATAATCTCCATTGTAAAACTAGGTGTATAGCAAAAGAGATAGCAAATTTATTTTTCTTTTATCTGCCTTTCATGTGATGTCACGTCGAAGTCGAACACTAAAGATGAAATAACCGCTTATGACTTCATGGCTTCATGGCTTCATGGCTTCATGGCTTCATGGCGCTCAAAGAACAAGGTGACTTGGCCGACGTCAAAACCAAATTTGGTCATCTTAGCCACATTGAACATACGCTTATCATCTTGCAGGTACATCCAATCATTAAAGTTGATGTCATACGTGGTGTCGCCCACTGGCACGCGCAACACATAACGCCAATTAAGGGCATTACCCACAACCCGCCCGCTGGCTTGACCCACCACATCGCCTGCTTCGCCGATATAGTGGCCCTCATGCGTTTCGGTGATAATCCATACTCGGCGTTGCTTTTCGCCGTCATCAAACACAAAGTCTTCTTCTAGGGTTAACTGCTTCCCTTTCACCGTGCCTTTAATGGCAACTTCAAAGCGACGCGTTTGCTTGCCGCTCCGATCTTGCAGCATGCCCCATGCACTCACTTGACCATCAAAATAACGAAACAGGTCTAACTTTGGGGTGGCATCGTGATAATCATCTATGGACGCTGAACACCCAAACACACTGATCGCCATAATACCTACCCAACACCATTTAATGAGATGCGTTCTAAGCGCGTGAATCGTTGACGCATGAGCCGTTAATGAATCCATAAATCTGCCTTTGATTCTGTGTCTTACTTTTTCATGCCAATTAACTGCTGGCGAATAGTGGGGTATGACGTGTTGGGCGACAGCCAAATATGCATAAACGACTGTGACATTTCTTTATCGTTCAATACCCCTATTTGGCGGTTATCACGATAGAAACGTCCTTGCTCTTGCTGTAACACATAGATCAGCCGATCACCTTTTTTCACATCCGGCCAAATCTGCTCCAACGTCCGCAACCATTTGTCACGTTTCGCTCGGCTAATACCCAAATGTCGCCATTGATCATCCGTCGCCTCAATCAGATCGTCTTTATCAATATCGCGTTGATATTTGATCACCAAGGCGAGATCTTGATCCTGACTGCGAAATGTCCCGCTGGGGGAGCGCAATTCAGAATCATAAATGACCCATGGGCCCCACGTTAAACTGGCATCACCAATGGCTGGCCATGCTTGCCACGCCGATGTTGCTGAGGCGGATACTGGCAAGCATGAAGCGGTGAAAATGGTCACCGCACAGAACGCAGTTGCTATCGCGTGCCCTGCCTTTGACGGTGATTTATCGCGCATACGCTTATTCATGCGGTGAGTGAGATAAGTGAGCATGGTCATGCCTCCGTGAAACCCGTTCTGTCAGCCAAATCAACACGGCGCCCATGGCCGTCCAAGTCACCAGCAAGATACTGAACGTGATCCCCGTACCATAAGGCCACGCGACAGCATCCAGCCGGAATCCAGCAAAGTAACTCATGGTGCCGCCAATCCCGAAGGCCATTAGCACTAACACCTTGGGATACCCAAGTACCGTTTCACGCACCACCCACACAAACGAACCAAACCCAATCCAAAGCGTCATCAACCAAAGTGGAATCGTTTTCTCTGTCACCCCATCCAACACTTGGGTGAGCGCTGACATTGGCGCGTCTTGGGGTTTATCAAAAGCGAAGATGCCCCCATGTAGCCACAAAGTATCAATAACGATACCGAGCACACCCACCAACAACCCAAAGGATGCTGATCCTGTGTAGCGCCACCAGCACAACACAATCAACGGCAAGGTTAGCCACAGTGTTTGGTTTTGCCCCAATACCGCCAAAAACCAAAATACGTTAAACACGAGGCCAACAAAGACCCATTCTTTCACAGTCATGTTGTTCTCCATATCGGTGTACGGCGTAAAAAGACAGCGTAGGTTGTGACGCACAAGGCTCAACATGGATCACGCGTTCCCTTTCACGCGTTCCCTTTCATCCGTCTTCTCGCCACCCTTGACGACTTGCCAACAACTGGACGGTACTGATACTGCGTTCACGGAATCCGCCTTCGCAGTAGCAGAAGTAAAAGCGCCACATCCGAATAAATCGCTCATCCAGTCCAAACGCGGCCATCTGATCGATCTGCGCCTCAAAACGTTGATGCCAATCCGACAAGGTTTTTGCGTAATCCATCCCGATGTCTTTAATGTCTCGAATCACAAAATCCGTGTGTGCCGTTAACTGTGATGACAACACGGTGATAGAAGGAAGAAAGCCACCTGGGAAAATGTACTTCTGAATAAAATCGACCCCTTTGCTGTAACTGTCATAACGCTGGTCAGCAATGGTGATCGCTTGAATCGCAATTAATCCGTCTGGCTTCAACAGCGACTGACACTTATGCAAGTAGGTCGTCAGGTACTCTTTTCCAACCGCTTCGATCATCTCAATAGAAACAATCTTGTCGTATTCCCCGGTCAGATCTCGGTAGTCTTCCAGTAACAGCGTAATGTGATTGCTTAACCCCGCCGCTTCAATTTTTTCCTTAGCCCACGCATGTTGTGCGTTAGAAATCGTGGTGGTAGTGACACGACATCCGTAATGCTTCGCGGCATGTATCGCCATTGCCCCCCAACCCGTACCAATTTCCAGTAAGTGATCGGTCGGTTGCAAATCAAGCTGTTGACACAATCTGTCCATTTTATTGATTTGCGCCTGTTCTAACGTTGTTGCTTGGCTGTCGTAAATGCCCGCCGAATACAGCATGTTGCTGTCTAAAAAGGTACGGTAGAAATCATTGCCGAGATCATAATGGGCGAGGATATTTTTCTTGGCAGCCGTTTTATTGTTTCGACGAGAACGGTGAAGCCATTTTTCGCTCAGCTGCGTTATCCAACCCACTTTGGCTTCAATGTTATCTAGAACAGGCAGATTACGTGCAATCACGCGGATCACTTGGGTTAAATCCGGAGAATCCCACCAACCATCGATATAGGCTTCAGCGGCAGCAATGCTACCTCCGCGCAATACGCGCTGATAAAAACCGAGATTATTGACGATAATATGCGCCTGGCACGCCGCCTCGTGATCACCGAACTGGGTGGTTTCACCGTTATATTCCGCGATGGTGATACCGACGCCGTCTAGCTGTTTCAAAATGCCAAAAATTACCTTTTTGGCCACGTTATCAGCAACGGTCACGTCGAACGTTAAAGTATTTGCTTCACTTTTCAGCATTGGAACATCCTCGTTTTTCTCGTTATCGTGATGCTTATCTTATCCGGCGCTATCGTGTTTCTTGGACGATAGCGGGTGATCATAAAAAGGCGCTTTTTTTCGCCATAACTTAAAGGCTTGCCAATAAATACCGATAACCACTTTGGCCGTTTGCACGGGGGTTTTTGCCAGTAAGCGCCATAACACCGCAGTGGTGAACGGCTGGCGCTGCATCGCCATGGTGGCATCCAGCACTTTGCGATCGTCCGATTGATCGTGAATATCCAAATGCACCAGCAACTGTTTCAACGGATCTTTCAATTGCCACTGATAATATTGATCCATTGGGTTAAACGGCGAGACATGGAATTGTTTCTCCCCCCGCCATTGTGGGGTATTCCATGCCGTTTTGGCTGGCAATGCATAGTAATGGCGGCCATTCCACGGCGTATTGCTCACTTCCACCAGCACGGTTTTCCATTCGCCCTGTTGGTCATAAAGGTAATACAAATTGATAGGGCTGAAATACAACCCGGCATACCGCAATTGGCACAGCATCATCACGCGTCCATCGACCATCTCTCCCGTCAAACGGGCGGCTTTGTTGATCACGGCCTGTTTCAGTGTTGTGGCCTGTTGATCATCACGCAGATAATCCCCGGCATCCAGACGGGCAAAATGCCACCATTTTTGTCCAAACCCAGTGACGGTCTGCTCTAACGCATCCAATTCATCCAAATCAATAAAAGGCATAAACATCGGGTAATTAAATTGATGCTCAACGGGATGGAACCGCCGATGCCGCACTGATCCCACAAACAACGCACTGTTCATCGTCCCCCCCGCCTTATTTCGACGAAGACGCAGATGACGTCATGGCCGCCGCGTGTGAATAGCCCGCAATTACCTCTGAGCTATCTGAACGTGATTCAATCGCCGCAGATTCAATTCCTGCAACCACATCAAGCGCACTTTTCACCCCGTCCTCATGGAAACCGTTGTACCAGTACGCCCCGCAATACCAAGTCTGTTGCTGGCCATTCACGAGATGACGGGATTGCTGCGCTTTCAAGCTGGCCGTATTAAATACCGGATGCGCGTAAACAAATCGGCGTAAGATCTTTTCCGGTTGAATGCTGTCGGTTTGATTGAGCGTGACACAGAAGGTTTCCGGGGCATCAAATCCCTGCAGGATATTCATGTTGTACGTCAAACACGCGAGTTTATTGTCGCGCTGGCCGTCATCGTCTTTGCCGAGGAAATAATTCCATGCCGCCCATGCCACTTTTTTCTCCGGCAATAAGCACTCGTCGGTATGTAAGATCACGTCGTTACGTTGGTAGGCGATATCACCCAATACAGCACTTTCATCAGGCGTTGGATCAGCCAGCATGCCAAGGGCTTGATCACTGTGACAGGCAAAAATAACGTCATCGTACATTTCTGACTGACCGCAAGAGGTCACCGTCACTTTGCCATCGACTCGACGGACCTCATCGACCGGCGAAGACAAACGGATGCGCTCATTAAACGGCTGGATTAAACGTTTGACGTATTCGCGAGAACCGCCGGGAATAACAGCCCATTGCGGGCGATTGGTGATGTCTAATAAGCCGTGATTACGGAAAAAGCGCACGAAAAAGCCCAATGGGAATCCTCTCATATCAGACAATGTTGAGGACCAGATGGCAGCTCCCATGGGTAAAATATAGTTTTCGCAGAAGTAAGCATTGAAACGATGTAACGTGAGAAACTCCCCTAGCGTACGGGAAGTGTCTTGCTCGAGATCAACCTGCTGTGCCAATTTATTGAAACGTAGAATATCCGCTATGAAAGCGTAAAATTGAGGATTAAGCAGATTGCGTTTTTGGGCAAATAAGGTCGATAAGCTGCGGCCGTTATATTCTAGTTGGTTTTCTTCATTCTGAACGCTAAAGCTCATCTCCGTCGGCTGGCCTTCGATCCCCAATTCGGCCAATAACTGCTCGAATTTCGGGTAGGTGCGGTCATTAAACACAATAAAACCGGTGTCGATGGCATATTGGCCGCTCTCAACCTCCACATCAACAGTGGCGGTATGCCCGCCAATGTAATCGTTGGCCTCATAGACAGTGATGTCGTGGGTCGAATTCAAATAATGTGCGCAGGTTAGGCCTGAAATACCGGTCCCAATAATGGCTATTTTCATGCGGGTTTCCTTGTCATTTTATTTACGACCCACAGCTGTAATGGCAGGGGTAATAAGGCAATGGACTTCAACAACAAACTGAATGTCTGCGGAAAATGAATTTCTCGCTTTTTGGCAGCAATCCCTGCCTGAATTTTCTCCGACGCAAACGCCACAGGCACGCGCATCGGCATAGGAAAATCGTTCTTATCGGTAAGCGGTGTTTCTACAAAACCTGGGCTGACCAGTGACACCGTCACACCTTGGGGTTCAAGATCCAATGCCAATGTATTCGCCAGGTAAGCAATGGCCGCCTTAGAGGCCCCATAGGCTTCTGCGCGAGGCAATGGTACATAGGATGCCGTTGACCCCATTAAGACAAGATGTGTATTCGAGTCGAACTGTGCTTGCAGTGCTTGAATGCAATGCAACGTACCAAAGACGTTCACCTCAAACACACGACGGAATAACTCGGTATCAATTTCACCGTACTCAATGTATTCACACGTCCCTGCGTTTAAGATGATCAATGCTGGCATCACCGGTAAAACTTGCAGCGCAGTTTGCGTCTCGCTCAAATCTGTCATATCAAACTGCACGGTTTCAATATTTGTGTGGCCATCTGCTAGCTGGGCGAGACGTTCGGCGTTTTGCCCGCAAGCGAACACTGTCCAGCCTTGCTCGGCATAATCGAGTGCTAATTGACGACCGATACCAGAACTGGCACCGGTGATCAGCACATGATCGTTACCTGGATTCATAGTGACCATGATCACCCCTCCTCGTCACAAGCTCGCTTTAATATGGCGAACAATCGGGCCCATTAATGGCACGCCTTCGTAAATCATTTCACCCATATCGAAGTAATCACGATGTCCTATCACTTTACCGTCGCTGAAGGCCAGTCGGGAACAACCATTGACTTGGCGCTGCTGACCTTTGGCGATTTTGGGGTGGCTAAACAACATGGTCCATTGCACGTATGCTACCGACCCTTCGGTGATCGTTTCATGGATCTGAAATTCGCAATGTGTGACCGACTGAAATAAGCGCGAAAAATATTGCGTGAGTTGATCGATCCCCTCAACACGGTGCGCAGGATCCTCAAACACCACATTTTGGTGATAAAGATCCGCGAGGATCGACAGGTTGTCCTTACCCAATGCACGGTAAGTCCGTACAAAGTTATCCGTGATCTGGGCTGTTTCCGATATTTCCATCCTCTTATTCCTTCTGTTAACACCGTCGCGATGAGGCCTGCCTAGATTCGCACCTGAATATCGGTCTTATTTCGTCGCTTCATTAAGCTCTTGGTGCATGTCTTTGGCGGTTTTGAACAAATCAATAGCGCGTAATCGGGCTTGCTTATGGTCGACAATGGGTAACGGATAATCCAGTCTCCTCATGCCATTAACCACAGCAGGCCAAGCATGGGGCTTATGAATATATTTATCCGGCACGTCTTGTAACTCATGCACCCAAGTACGGATAAATTCCCCTTTTGGATCAAACCTTTCCCCCTGTGTGGTGGGATTAAACACGCGAAAATACGGCTGTGCGTCTGTGCCTGTTGATGCCGCCCACTGCCACCCTCCGTTATTGGAGGCTAAATCCCCATCAATCAAATGGCGACTGAACCATTGCTCACCGGCCTGCCAGTGGATCAATAAATCTTTGGTCAAGAAGCTGGCAGTGATCATACGCAAACGGTTATGCATCCATCCCGTGTGCAGTAGCTGTCGCATCGCGGCATCCACAATGGGAAAACCGGTTCTACCCTGTTGCCACGCCGCCAACAATTGCGCGTCTGTTTGCCAAGGTAATAATCGACTCCACGGTTGGAATGATTGATTTCGGCTTAATGCTGGAAACGCCACCAGCAAATGGCGATAGAACTCTCGCCAGATAATTTCGTTCAGCCAGGTAAAAGGGCCATTTTTGTCTTCCAGAATCCCATCCGGAAATAAAGGCATCAGCGCAGCAATACATTGGCGAGGGGATAACATGCCCGTGGCTAAATACGGTGAAAGCCGACTGGTACCATCCACGGCCGGTGTGTCTCTGTCTTGATGGTAAAGCGATACCTTTTCTTCACAGAACATCACCAACCGCTGACGAATCGCCTCTTCATCAACTGGCCATGCCATGCTATCCACTGTCGGATAGGTCAACGTGATCGGCTGAGCAAGGTGGGATAACAATGACGCCGCTGTAATCGGTGAAGGGGTTAACGGCGGAATCGGCACTAAAGGCATGGCATCGATCTGACGATAAACTTTTAGCCATTCCCGACGAAACGGTGTAAACACCTTATAGGGATCACCTTTTTGCGTTAGCACGTCACCGGGAGGAATAACGCATTGATCATCCAATACGCTAAAAGGGATCTTGTTGTTAAGCAGGGTTTGCCCAACATGATGGTCACGTTGGCTTTCATTCCATTCATATTGCTTGTTGCAATACACATGAGTAATGTGGTGTTGATTGACAAACGCGAGCAACGCATCCGGAACCGACGCATAGTCATCCACTTCTAACACCGTCAAGGGGACGCCCAACGTTGCTAATTGTTCTCGCAAAACGGTTAATCGACGGCGAATAAAGTCAATTTGTATTGGTGCAACGTGATGCTCGTGCCACTGCATGGGTGTCGCAATGAAAATGGCCTGCAATTCGTCACTCCGAGTACATGCCGTGGATAACGCAGTATTGTCGATGGTGCGTAAATCGGCACGAAACCACATTAATCCTCGGCGTTTATGTCGGTTCATCCTGCCCCTCCCGTATGTCTGCGTGAATTGAAGCAATGCTGCCAGATAACGTGATGGTACAATTAAGCTCAGTATAAAATGGCTGAAGTTGTGCTATCACTGAACGATCAAGCTTGTTATCGCCGTCTAAAAATATCTCTTTATTATCCCAACATTTTATCAATGCCATGAGCGCGGTTAACTTGCCACTCATCGACGTCAGGATAGTGACGTTGTAACTATCATTCGCCAATGCATAGGCTTTTAACCACACGCGATAACTTGGAATGGGGTCAAAGCTGAGCAACATGCCGGTCTTTTTGTTCCGCTTCCGATTTCCCGCAACTAACGTTAAACACCGCTCACTGAGCACACTGCGCCACATGGCGGCCTGGATATTGGCTAACGGGTTATCAGAGTGATTCACCGCACTGTCCACCGCAGACGCAATTTGCTTTTCAAACAATTCAACCGGATATTCCTTCATCAGCTGATTCAGCCGTTTATCCAGCGCGATGGCATCCAAGTCATTCAGAGCGATCAGTAATTGATCCGCCGCTTTTTGGCTGTCGCTAACCGTACCGGTGACCGGCGTTATCGACATGGGTGAATGGCCGTCCAATAACGGACGTACCTTGCCAATCGCTACCCCTTTTTCTAGCCAGCCCAAAATGTCATTAATCGTATCGATATCATCTTGGCTGTATAAGCGATGGCCTTTTTCCGTTCGCATGGGGTTTAATAAGCCATAGCGACGCTGCCATGCACGTAACGTCACAGCGTTGACCCCTGTCATTTCCGACACGTCTTTGATCGCATAATGGCCCATCGCTGTGTCTTCTTCACAGTCCATAGCGCAGTTTTAACTCCTCTGGATACGGGTCAATAAAGGTTTGGATTTGTAAATACGGATCGGGATATTCACGGATGTAATGCTTGATCAGAGCCAGTGGGACGAGCAATGGCTGGTGGCCTTCTTTATAGCTCATGATCAGACTCGCTAATTCTTGCTTCTGCTCTTTGGTTAACGAACGCTTGAAGTAGCCTTGCAGATGCATCAGCACATTGGTTTTATTTTTGCGGCTGGCGCGCTCTTTGATCGCATCCATAAATTGTTGGCGATAGAGGATATAAAATGCGTCAAGATCCCACTCTTTGATGTTGGCCACTAACGGGCCCATACTTTTGTAGGCTTTCGGAGAATGCGCCATAAGTACAAGCTTGTAGCGCGAGTGGAATTTCACAAAGGCATCCACCGACAAGTTATCTCGAACGCTGGTGTAGAAGTCATTTAACGCAAAGACACGGAAAACGAAGTTTTCACGCAGAACCGGATCATTCAATCGGCCATCTTCTTCAACGGGTAGCCACGGCATGTTGGCCATGAGGGCTTTGGTGTACACCCCAACCGCACCGCCAGGGACCGTATTGTTGTTAGCAAGGTGCAGTTTCACCCGCTCCATGCCACAGGTGGGTGATTTTGCACACACCACATACCCACACAGCCCATCAAACTGGCTGATCTTTTGTTTCGCGAAGGTCGCCATCTTGTCTGTATAGTCAATATCGTTTTGTTTGCTATCGACAAGACGCTCTTCACCGGTTGGCAATTGTAGCAAGCGAATAGCAGGCCGCGGTACAGGCATGCCAATCCCCACTTCAGGGCACACGGGTTTGAATGTCATATATTGCGATAATTCATCGACCACAAAACGGTTTTGCTTATGTCCGCCATCAAACCGTACTTTGTCACCTAACACACATGCACTGATACCCACATTGATCGTCATACTGCCTCCCTACATGTTGTACAAAACATGCTTCTTGTACAACCAAGGTAGTGTATTCGATCACTTTGTACAAAAGTTTTTTATGTACAACCCTCTCACAAATAAAAAAAGGGAGCGCAACACCCCCTTTACTTCTGGTTACATCAACAACGAATCAGTGATATTGCCCTAGTTGCATTTTGACACCATGATTTGCTTAGGTTCTCCACGCTCACTGAAGGTTAAGCTCCACACGTATTGACCCGCTTGCGGTAAGGTTACGGCGGTATCTTTACCGTAACCGCCCGCGATGAGCGCCTCAGTCACGCCCGCCTTCAGCGCCATCCCCTCTGCGGTATACTGTGGATTCCAATCTTTGCTGGCGTACTGCATCTTAAATGCACCGGCTTTTTCATCAACAACAACCTGATACACGTGGTTTCCGTCGATGATCCCTTTGTACTGGTAAGCGCGATGCGGTTTCTGTTTCCAACCTGCATCCGCAAAATCACCCACCACATACAATGTCTCGCCAACAGGGCCACTGCCTTCAACGGTCGGGTTATCACATTGTGCCATGACCCCTTCGCCCACCAGCGACACGGATGCCACAGACTGCTGCGCAACACCCGCATCCGTTGGCGTTTCAATGCTGAGGAAGCGAGGAGCAAAACCCGCTAATGGAATCGTGTACTCACCGTTATGTAACGTGAATACGTCACCCGTTAGCAGATCACGGAGGTTGCCTTGCGATCCAATAGCGTTAGCATCAAGCGTGATCGTCGCTGCGTTGTCCGTGGTACTCACCATGTACAGTAGCGCTTCATCATCGGCTTGCTTGTGATCCACATACACGCTTTCTGTCGCCATCACATTGGTACGCACCCCTTTTGATAATGCGGGGTGCTGCTCGCGCAATGCCATCAGTGACGACACGTAGTGTTTCAGGTCAGCTTGCCCTTCTGTTAGTGACGCCGTCACGCCATCAATATTGGCACTGGTACGGGCGACATGGTCATCACACAATCCATCAATAGCACAATCTTCTTTGATTTTTTGGGCAAAACCGTCCACTTGATCACCGATTTCCTCCCCGTAATACAAGGTAATGGGGCCGGTATACGCGGCTTGGAATGACAGGGCTGCCTTATGCCGTTGCCAATATTCCGCTTGCTCAGGTGAAGCAATACCGCCGCGTTGTAATAGGTCCCCAAAACGCACAACATCATGGTTGCCCAGCATCAAGTTCGGCTTGGCATGCTCTGGATACTGGCTATGTAGCGCCATACCGTCGTTCAGCCACTCACCGCCTTTACGACTCACACCGCTTTCGTTGACCGCAAAGGTTTCAACCACACGAAAACGCATCGGGAAATCAAACGCTGAACACAGTGCTGGATCACCTTCTGGTCCGTAACCTGTTTCTGTGATGTACTGTTCGTTATTCCAAATTTCCGCCACCATGTAGCCCAGCGGGTGTACCGTTTCCCCTTTATCATTCACATAGGTCACCGACTGAGAGGCTTCATCCACACGCTGACGGATCGTTTTCCACGCATCCGTCGGGACTTGATAGGCTTGATCCAGACGCCAACCATCAATCTTCAACTCTTTCACCCAGTAACTCGCCACTTCTTCATAGAATGCAAGACTTTCTGGGTAGCTCACCGGATTATTTTCACCCACAGGCAAATGCCCTTGCGGTGATGGAACCACGTTGCCTTTGTGATGACCAAACACCCCATCAAAGAACACATACAGGCCTTTAGCATGTGCTTGCTCGACCAATTCGCGGGCTTGTTCTAGCGTGCCAAAACGTGGATCGATCTTGAAATAGTCACTGGCAAAATAGCCTGTCGCATCCAAGCGATCTGCCCAGTGCGCTTGGCCTTCAACCGGAATAGATTCAAAAATCGGTGTCAGCCAAATCGCATTCATACCCAGCGACTGAATGTAGTCCAGTGAATCAATGATCCCTTGTAGATCACCACTGTGATGGCTCGTGCCATAACCCGTACCATGGCCCACCGCTTTATCGCCATCAACAAAGCTTTCCACCATGATCTGATAAATACGCAGATCGTCTGTCTTCGCCGTCATCAGGCTGTCACAGGCATAGGCCGTATCGGTACTTGCAATTGCTGTATTATCAGTCGCCAGGTCTGATGTGCTATCTGCTGTTGTACAAGCAACTAACGAGGCTGCAATGGCTAAAGCGATAAGAGTGCGTTGATTTCGTTTCACAATAAACTTCTCTGAATAGTGGGCATACCGCCATTATTCATACGGTCTACACATTCAAACCCTCCCCCCTTCGTGATTGCAAGGCGTAGACTAGGGGCGTAGAGGTTGGCGGAGCCATCAATCACGTTTCGTTGATTAAATGCACCAATTAAACGCCATTGTTCCCCCTACAAAATGCGACCTGACACCACGCTATCTCCGTTGCTAGCAATGATGGCCGCGACATACTGTTATGTATTTCATACTTTTTCTCTTCACGGTTAACCAACAGGTATGTTTGTGGTAGCACAAGCAATTTTGACAATTTCTTCATCCGTGAATAACCGCAGGCTCCCTTCGGGGGGAGATCCCCATCGGCCAACCATGCGCAATAAACGTACAACAAACCAACAACTGGCCTATTTATTTGAAAGATTCCTGCTTCAGCGGTTCTTTCCGCTGGTACAATAACTGTTCATACCAATGGGTATTTTTGAGGTAAATGAAATGCAACATGATCAATTTGAAGCGCTGGTTAAAACACTGTGTGAAATGCAAACCCTGCCTGAAGTGCTTAATGCACTGAAAGCGTGTGAAGATGCAGATGTCGTAGAAGCGGCTGAATCACTAACAGGTCAGTTTAACCTTGCTGAAATTGACGGTGAACAACGTATCTATCACATTTCGATGGAAGAAAATGACAACGGCGAACAAGAAGAATACGTCGAGTGGATCATGAACGTCGGTGACGATGTGATCAAATTTGTCGCTTGGTTCTTCTCTTCAATGTTTGATATGAAGCAAAAAGACGTTTATCAAACCGCTGGCCGTACTTACCAGCAACCAAAGCGTCAGTAAGCCCGTCGTCAACCGTGTGAGAAAAAGCCGGTCGCGTTAAACGTGACCGGCTTTTCTTTAGACAATTAGCCAATACGGGATTGCGCTTGCTCAGCTCGGTTAACATGGCAAGATAAGAAGGTCACACCCAATGTGATAACAGCACAAACGATAAGTACACTCCCTAACGCTTGTACGCTGCCTGCTAAGGTTAATCCAACACCAATTAACACGTAATACATCAAACCCAATATCGCCCCCGCACTGCCCGCTTGCTGCTTATATGCCACCAAGGCTTGGCTCAATACATTCGGGATCGCAATACCGAATGCGGCCACAACACAGACCATGGGAATTAAGAACACGGGTATACACCCCATTAACAGCGTATCACCCACAACGAACACGCCCAGGGCACCCACCGTTAATAAGGCGGCAGACAAACGCAGCAATACCTGTTGTGACACACACTTCGACAGTAACATTCGATTGATATAACTGCCCGCCAAGGTACTGCCACCCAACACCACTCCGCTATAGCCAAATTGTTCCGCATTCAGTCCCAAATGAGTGAACACAAAGGGGCCTAATTGGTAGTACGAAAACAAAGCAATATTATATAGAGCAACTAACCATGCCGATTGCCAAATGTGACGATCGCTGACCATTTTCAGGACTAATCCCCAGAGCCCCATCGGCTGTGCTGCCGTTTGTCTTTGCGTCTGTGTTTCAGGCAACATAAACACGTTATAGAGCAATAACGTCAATGCCATCATCTGAAGGGCCATGAATACCCATCGGTATCCCCCCATCTGTGCCAGTTGACCGCCCAATAACATGCCAAGCACAGGACTGATCGCGATACCCATTCCCATCAAGCTAAAGACTTTCCCTAAAGCTTCACCATCAAAGACATCGCGCAGCATGGTTTGTGTAACCACCGATCCCACCGCAATACCAAACGCACTGATAGCACGGGCAAGTAGAATCACGGCAAAGCTGTCCGTATACATCGCCAACCCCGCTGCGCAGGAGTAAATCAACAGCCCTAACAGCATGGTCGGGCGGCGTCCCCATTTGTCAGCGGCAATCCCCCACACCACCACACCTAGCGCAAAAGCCAAAAAATACACCGACAAGGTTTGTGCCGCCTGAGCATCACTGACCGCAAAACGGTGAGCAAGGCTGCCTAGTGCCGGGCTATAAATCGTTTCAACAATTTGCGGAAACATCAGCATGACTACCATCAGCCATAAAGAAGGCATTCTCTTCATTGTGTCCTCGTTTCTTCATGAATATGCTTGGCGTGCAGTATAGGGGGCGTTATGCTCTGCCTATTAACAACATTAAAACCAAAAACATCAAGATTCGGACAAATGGCCCTGATTAATGAACATACCCCCTTCGATGCCGACACCATTTCTGCTTACGTGGTGGGAATCGCCGCCGACGTTGGCCAGCATGACTCTGGCATACACCAGCACAACAAAGGTCAACTGCTGTATGCGCCGGCAGGCTGTATGCATTTCGAGTTGAAGGATGCGATTTGTATCTTGCCACCGACAAAGGCGGTGTGGATCCCACCCCATACGCCACATCGCGCAAAGATGACAAACGTGGTGGCCTATCGTTCACTGTATTTTGACTGTGCAGATTTCAATTTCCCTGACACACTGACAATGATTGAGGTGGATGATCTACTGAAAGCATTGATCGATAAAATGGCATTGTGGCCGTGGGATACATCGAAAGAAGCCATGATAAAAACCGTCGCATTATTCTGGGAGGAATTCGATGCGGCGCAGCGGCAAACATTTCAGTTGCCGTTACCCACCAGCCAACGCTTCCAAACGTTTCGCGAACAACAACTTGAAGACGATTTTTTACCGCCGTCAATTACCACCCTGGCCAATTCTGTCGGTGCGAGCACAAAAACAGTCACACGACAGTTTAAAACAGAAACGGGGATGTCATATCAAGAATGGCGACAACAGTGGCGATTGCTCAAAGCCATTGAATTACTGTCGCAACACCGACCGGTTGGTGAGGTAGCCCATTGGCTTGAATTTTCCTCCGACAGTGCGTTTATTGCGTTCTTTAAACAGCACACCGGACACACACCGCGCAGCTTTATCCACGGTAAGTTGGCCTAAGGTAACTGATCATTAACCAAATAAGCGTTTGCGGTACTCACGGGGTGAACACCCATGATACTGACGAAAGCGATGGGTAAAATTAAACGGGTCTTGATAACCCAGTCGTAATGCCACCATGCCTACGGTCCATTCGCGGTTTTGCAATAAATCGACCGCTTTTTCCATGCGCAATTCAATCAGCTTTTGCTGGGTCGAGCACTGATAGAGCTGCTTGGTGATACGATTTAACTGTTCAGTGCTTAAATAGCACTGCTTCGCTATGCCTTTTACCGTCCAGTTTAAGTGCAGCTGAGATTCAATGTCATTGAAGATACTTTGTACACGCAGTACCGAGTTAGATGGCGCCATCGTCGCCGAGCCCAACAACAATCGCGACAATTCACTGGCAAACAACTTCCGGTAACTTGAGCGCCCACCCACTTCACTGTGTAGTAAGTTCATCACCGACCATACTTGCTCACACACCCGCGATTGTTCAACCCGCTGGCCATTCATCGCTAAGGGCTGCCATTTTTCACTCGGCTGCAATAACACCCACGCCATCTTCCAACTTTTATCGGCATCTTTAAGTTCAAAACGAAACGGCTTGCCGACTGGCAATACCGTTAACGTATTCGGCAACAGACAATACTCCCGTTCGGGAGTCGTCAATTTGCCCATGCCTTCCAAGGTAAACAGCAGTGTATGATGAAAGGTTTGTACCCGCTCAATTTCATAACCTTCTGACAGATCAGCTAATCCCGCCATGAAGAACCCATTGTCCACCAGTTCAGGCAAATCTGATTGGGTGAGAAAGCGTTCTTTACACGCCTCTGCAAGATAAACCACTTCCTGCCATTGGGTCCGTTGCGCCGGGAGCGCCAATCCCACGTTGACAGATCCGCACAGGTTTTCTGGTTTTTTTAACATGTCGCTTCATTCCCTGCTTCGTTATAGTTGCCGCATAAATCAGTAAGCGTTTTTATCCCTTTTTCTGCACATTGTTCTGATCTGTAGGTAATCATGACCACACCACGTAACACACAAACCGCACTACCCATCGGGCTATTTTCCCGTGTGGCAAAACTGGCTTTTCCGGTAGCCATTCAAAGTGCATTGGTGGCCATTTTGGCGCTCGCCGATGTCTTGATGGTCAGCGATTTTGGCCAAGCCGCCACCGCCTCTGTCGGCATTGCCTCGAAATGGCATTTCGTCGCGATCATGATCATGGCGGGCCTTGCATCGGCCAATGGTGTGCTTGTCTCTCAATACTGGGGCAAAAATGACAAAGTGCATGCGAAAACGGTGACCGTGCAAGCGATGAAATTCGGTGCCATCATTATGGTGCCCGTTACGTTTGCCATTACCGTTTTTGCTCCACAAATCATGCAGCTGCAAACTAATGATTTTCAGGTTATTGAACAAGGTGCGCAATACCTTTGGTACAGTTTCCCGGTACTAATCTTGACCCATGTCATTATTACGACTGAATCTAGCCTGCGATCAAGCGGGGATGCGATGCTGCCTTTAATTTTGGGCGCCATCACTATCGCAATTAATATTTCGCTGAACTTTTTATTGATTAAAGGCGGTTGGGGAATTCCTGCGATGGGCGTTGCGGGTGCTGCGCTGGCAACCACCATTGCGCGATTTGCACAGGTTCTGCTGATGTGGGGCGTCTTGGTATACCGTCAACACTGGCTACTGACCAGCCGTGCAATTCCACGTCACCAAACCTTATGGATGACTTACCGTAAGCTGGCAATCCCGCACTCATTGAATGCGCTGTTATGGGCGTTGGGTACCCTGACCTACCAGATCATTTTTGGTCATATGGGCACCACAGAGTTGGCGGTTTTCAGCATGATTGGTCCGTTTGAATCGCTGCTGTATGCGATTTTCATGGGGATTTCAGTGGCTTGTTCCGTACTGATTGGCCAGTCTTTGGGGCGTGATGAATTTGATACCGCCCAAGCGATGACCAAGTTCTTCATCAAGTTTGTCCTGATCATCGGTATTGGCGTGGGGTTCTGCTTGTACATTAACCATACTTACGTATTGGCTTGGCTGAATTTAGATACCACGGAATACCTGCCGTATGCACAACCGGCCATGCTGGTAATGTGTGTGGGGATCAGTTTGCGTATGCTCAACATGATCATCATTAACGGTATTTTACGTACCGGCGGTGAAAACCTGTTCTGCCTACGTATGGATTTCATCGCGATGTGGATGATTGGTATTCCCGTCACGGCTTATGGGGCGTTTATCGGTGAATGGAGCTTTGGCATGGTGTACTTGGCGATGTTGGTTGAAGAAGTGGTGAAATTGTCACTGTGCTTTAATCGCTACCTCAAGCAGCGCTGGCTGAACAACCTGACCGTTCAGGCGCAACCGGCTATCTAATCGAAAAAACGATTTAAGATAGAGAACAAAAACAAACAGGCTACTTGATGATATCAGGTGGCCTGTTTTCCTAGGGACGCTCCTTCTCGTCGCTTTTTTCTGGCGACTTTTTCGGATGGCTTTTTCGGCTTACTGCTTACTGGCTATTTATCTTTCACCGCCAGATAAAACCCGACATCGCCCATGTGCGTATCCACATCATAACTGTGGTACAGCTCAAAGCAGGGACGGCTATCCACTTGTAAGCCCAATTCCTTCACTGTTTTTTTCAACGATCCCCACAGTGTTTTGTACTCACTCTTATGTTTCACAATCTTGCGCATAACCCAATACTTGCCAGCAGGCAGTGACTGCAAGTGAATCTCGCCCTCTACCATCGTGCCGCTCGGTACCGTCAAACACAAATCAGTCGTGCATTGCTGCGCAGGGACAAAATCGGGATCATCGTGATAAATAAACAAGCACTGGCCGTTTTGTAAGCCGCGTTCTCCTGCCCACTGATACAGATTATCCAGCGCCGATTCATAGTTTTCGCCGTAAGGGCCAGTCACTCTCACATACGCCAACGTTTTTTCTGCAATCACTTCACTCTTCATCAAGATACCTAACTACACTTCAACCACTACAATTAAATCGTACCTTCACAACACACAGTGACACTGTCACTAAGGGTAGACTATGTTTGAGTGGCTTAAGAACATGTTCAATGGAAAAAACGACACAGCAGATAACTTGGTCGATCAAAGCCAAGAAGCCTCCCCCGTCGATGACGATGCTGGCGCCAAATATGCCAAAGGGAGTCCAGCGGATGATGACATGGGTGGAAATGACAGTCACAACGATGGCGACGGCGATTGAATACCATTACAGCGCATCTCACCAGCGACAGATGCCGAGTAATGACTGAGTATGTGCATCAAATTCTCCCCTAAGTGCTGATTATTCGGCACTTATCGGCAATACACAGTCATCGGCATCTTTTAGTCATCAAGACGTTGCGTGATATACTGCACGCCTCATTTATTGACTCATATCACGCGCATACCCCATGGCTAAATCAAAACCTGTTGTCAGTATGGACACCTATGGCATTCATTCCACATGGGATGCCCAGTCCAAACACTTACCAAAAATTCAAACCTTCACTACGGATATTCCGGCCGAAATCGACATTGAATTTGGTTTCACGGTCAATATCAAAAAAGCCCGCGGTGAGAAAATTCGCTACTGCATCTACCACCCCGGCATTCTGGATGACAGCGGTAATGAACAAGCGCCGTTTGATGGTGAACTCCATGTTCGTACGAATGATTGGGATTTCTATCTCGGTGATACCATCTGGGCGCCGATCAGCGACAAAGTCGGCGACTGGCGGATGACGCTAGAAATGCATGGCAAAGTGATTGCGGAGAAAACCTTCACTGTTTATGAAAGAAACGAAGGGGATTTTTGGCGCCGTCGCGGTTTTTAGTCACCACGAAGCCTTCATACGTTAACGACAGACGCGTTAAGACAGGAAAGTTAACAATAGCCGATTATAATAGTCGATAAAAAATAATGCCCAAGTACAGTCGCACTTGGGCATCATCATCTATCGATATAGCGCTGGATTACTCGGCCTTTTTCGCCATAGACGCAGCACATGCCGTAGAGGTAATAGATAGCTTCGGCTTAATCTGCTCAGCTTTACTGTCTGTACCAATACTGTGCACAGTAATAGAAATGGAGTTACCGCAATACGTACCAACACCAATGCTTGATACTTTACCCGCACTCATGTTGTTATCGATAAAAATCGTGTTTTCAGTGTCAGTAATTTCCAACTGAATGTGCGCTGAATTATCTTCCGCTACTGCGAACTTATCGCCACCCAGAATGCCCACAACACCCACACCATCTTTAGGTATATAAAGATGAATTACAGAGCTTTGCGCTTCACTTGCTGAGATCTCATAGGGACCGGCTAATTTCACCACATCCTGAATGGTTGGAATAACGTTCGCAAATGCGAACGATGGAATAAGTGCCAGTGCGAATAGTGATTTTTTCATATTTCCCTCCAAAATCAGCATATTAATCTGTAAAGAAGAACGATGTCCATAATTTGGAATCAAGATCACCCTTACCAGCACCTAACTGCGCAATAACACAGCAAGTTATTCATTTTATTAGCTTTTACTATGTAATAGTGCGCAGATATGTTTATTTCATATTCTCGCAATCCTATTGATAATTTATTCAGACTATCATCATAGTCGACTCGCCTCGTAGAGGGCATTCCTTCCCATCTTGTGAGAAAAACATTCTCAGAATAAGAAAAACCCGTGATTAATTTATCGCTTCCCTCCTCTTTTTTGTCACCTAACGAAGGATATAGCACGGCATTAATCAAATTTTACTTTATATCATATCGCTCGACGTGACATTAATCAGACGATTAACCATGGCCTGCGTAACAATCACGCAATATCCCCCGCATTCCCTCATGGTGAGAATACACGGTTTCCAACCTGCAAAAATAGCCTTACATTCAATGCGTAAATAGGTAGTTAATCAGTTATATCAACCCGTCATAAGAACGCAAATCGATTAACGTTACCCAGACAAACCGCAAACACAAAACAACGATTACACCCAAAAAACACACATACGCACACATAACGTGCACTGAACATTGAGTTAACCCACGCGTTGCTCAATCACATACGGTAAAACCGCCTCTACACACCATTTAAGAGGTCACTCATTCACCATTATTTCAATTTTAGATTGGGCAGGAAAGGAAGTATGAAAGGACTAACATTAGTGGCCAGCATTATTGCCGCCACCGCATCATTCTCATACAGTGAGAACACTAGCGCTACCGAGCAATTCGTTACCATCGGCACTGGCGGACAAACCGGCGTCTATTATGTCGCGGGTCAGTCAATTTGCCGCTTCGTCAACCGTGGAGCAGATAGCCACAACATCAAATGCAACGCACCGGCCAGTGGTGGTGGTGTCGCTAACGTAAACGGCATCCGCACTGGTGAATATAACTTCGGCGTTATGCAGTCGGATCATCAATACAAAGCCCTTTACGGACAATCCCCTTTTAACAGCCAAGGCAAAATGGCTGACATCCGATCGGTCTTCTCACTACAAAGCGAAATTTTCACCATCCTTGCGCGTAAAGACGCCAACATTTCTGACTTTGAAAGCCTGAAAGGCAAACGCGTCAACATCGGTAATCCAGGCTCCGGCCAACGCGATACGTTCGAGCAATTGATTGATGCGAAAAAGTGGGATCACGATGTGTTTGCGTTGGTCTCTGATCTGAAGCCGGCGGAGCAAGCCTCTGCGATGACCGATAACAACATTGATGCCATGAGCTATTTTGTCGGCCACCCAAATGGTGCGATCCAAGAAGCCACTACAACCGTTGATGCCGTCTTCGTACCCGTCACTGGCGATATCATTGACGCATTGGTCGCGGAAAAACCGTATTTCACCAAAGCGGAAATTCCTGGCGGCATGTACCGCGGTAACCCGGATCCGGTGCCTTCCCTTGGCGGTAAAGCGGTACTTTCTACCCATGCCAACACGGATCCTGAACTGGTTTATCAACTGGTTAAATCTGTTTTTGACAACTTAGATCGCTTCAAACGCCTTCACCCTGCTTTTGCCTCACTGGATGAAAAAGCCATGATTGCGGATGGCCTCACCGCGCCACTGCACGACGGCGCGATGCGTTATTACAAGGAACGAGGCTGGCTGTAATACCGAGCGAGATCATATCGAACGGTATACAGCGACGGCAACACCTCGCGTTACAAGCAAGTGCTGTCTCTGCACAGCACTTGCCTTAGATTGAGATAAAAACAATGAATAACACCCAAACACTGTCACCAGACACCCTGTCGAGTGAAGAATTGATCGCGCAAGATGTCGGAGCAAGACTGCCTGTTGGCATCATGGCGACGGTCATCACCGCACTCGCACTCTGCTGGTCCCTATTTCAGCTCTGGATCGCCTCTCCTCTTCCTTTCATTATCGGCTTCGGGGTCATGAACGACACCGAAACCCGTGCGATCCACCTCGCTTTTGCTTTGCTATTGGCCTTCTTTGTTTTCCCTGCACGTAAACGCTCACCGCGTGACCGCGTGCCTCACCTTGACCTCTTATTGGGCTTGGTTTCTGCGGCGGCGGCACTGTATTTATTTGTGTTCTACAACGAACTCGCACAACGTCCGGGTAACCTCACTACGGCAGATTTCATCACCGCCTGCATCGGTATTCCGCTATTGCTTGAAGCGGCCCGACGCGTATTAGGGCCAGCGTTACCTATTATCGCCACCCTTTTCTTGATCTACAGCCTCGCTGGGCCTTGGATGCCGGGGTTACTGTCACACCGTGGCGTGCCATTCCCAGCCCTTGCAAACCACCAATGGATCACCACTGAAGGGGTCTTTGGTATCGCACTGGGGGTATCCACCAGCTTCGTGTTCTTGTTTGTCCTTTTCGGTGCCTTGCTAGAGCGTGCCGGTGCTGGCCACTATTTCATTCAATTGGCTTTCAGCATGTTGGGCCACCTACGCGGCGGTCCGGCAAAAGCGGCCGTGGTTGCTTCTGGCTTGACTGGTCTCATTTCAGGTTCCTCCATTGCGAACGTGGTAACTACCGGTACTTTTACCATTCCAATGATGCGTAAAGTGGGCTTCAGTGCAGAGAAAGCCGGCGCCGTAGAAGTGGCCTCCTCTGTGAATGGGCAAATTATGCCGCCGGTGATGGGAGCCGCTGCCTTTTTGATGGTTGAATACGTCGGTATCCCGTACGTCGATATCATTAAGCACGCGTTTTTACCCGCTGCAATTTCCTATATTTCCTTACTGTACATCGTGCACCTTGAAGCACTTAAACTGGGTATGCAGCCCTTGGCGGTTGCGGGATCACGCCCTTGGTTGGCACGCTTGACCGGTTTTGCTTTCGGCACCGCGCTGATCAGCGGTCTTTCTCTGGCGGTGTACTACGGACTTGGATGGCTCAAGCCTCTGCTGGGTGATCACACCTTACCGGGCGTCGCCGTAATGCTGGCCATTACGTATCTGGGTTTACTCAAAATTGCGGCGATGAATGATCCGCTACCGAGTGAAGAAGACACCGACCTTAATACTCTACCCTCTACGCGCGCAGTCCTGCTGTCTGGCTTGCATTACTTGTTGCCAGTGATTGTGCTGGTGTGGTGTTTGATGGTCGAACGTCTATCACCGGGCTTATCTGCCTTCTGGGGCAGTATGATTCTGGTGGTTATCGTGCTGACACAGCGCCCGTTATTGAATTGGCTTCGTACTGATGGCAAACACCACTATGGGTCCGTGCAAGAGGGTGCGATTGATCTGCGTGAAGGCTTAATTGCCGGTGCGCGCAATATGATTGGTATCGGTATCGCTACCGCCACAGCGGGCGTGATTGTCGGTGCCGTCTCGCAAACAGGTGTCGGCCTCGTCTTGGCAGATCTGGTTGAAATGCTGTCGATGGGCAATCTTATGCTCATGCTTTTGCTCACCGCCTTACTAAGTTTAATTCTGGGTATGGGCTTACCGACAACAGCAAACTACATCGTCGTTTCTAGTCTGCTTGCCCCAGTGATTGTGGTGTTGGGTCAGCAGCAAGGTTTGATCGTGCCTTTAATTGCCGTGCACTTGTTTGTGTTTTACTTCGGCATTATGGCGGATGTGACGCCACCCGTGGGACTCGCTTCATTTGCGGCAGCGGCTGTGTCAAAAGGCGATCCGATCAAAACCGGGATCACCGCGTTCTACTACAGTTTGCGTACCGCCGCCTTGCCCTTCTTGTTTATCTTCAATACGGATTTATTGTTGATTGATGTCGACTGGCCACACGGTGTGCTGATTTTCGTGGTAGCCACCATTGCGATGCTGATCTTTGCCGCTGCCACACAAGGCTACTTCCTGACGCGTAATCGTTGGTATGAAACCCTTCTGCTGTTATTGGTCGCATTCACCTTGTTCCGTCCGGGATTCTGGCAAGACCAAGTCAGCGATCCTTATCGCTATGTGTCTCCGACATCGCTCAGTGAAGAGCTGAACAGTTTGAATGAAGGCGATATGCTGCGCATGCGTATTAAAGGTGAAGATGCGGTCGGCGTCATGCGTGAGTTCTCTGTCCTGTTTGAAGTTCCGGAAGGTAAAAACGGCGAAGACAAACAACTGGCACTGGGTATTGAAACGTATCAAGACAGCGGTAAGACCCTGATTGATATCGTGCACTTCTCCAGTCCAGCAGAAAAATCGGGCTTGATGTTTGATCAGGAAATCATGGAATTGCGCATCCCTGCGCAGCGCAGTGCGAAAGAATGGTTCTGGATCCCCGCTCTCTTCTTGTTTGGTTTGGTCGTCACCATGCAGCGTCGTCGATTACAACGCACACCGGAACCCGAGGTCGCATGCTCATAACCCCAATCGCATAACCGTATTCACATAAACGCATTCTCATAAACATATGTAATGCCGTCTGAAAGGAGCCTTAGGGCTCCTTTCTTTTTTCCCGTTATTCAATTCACAAGCCTGACGTGATTTTCACACTCCCCGATACAGGCTTGGGCATTTCTAGTGCATAATAAGGATCAGGCAATAGCTACAACCATCACACCCAAGGAGAATGCATGGGTCCTTTGATGCTTGATGTATCCGGTTATGAACTGGATGCAGAAGATCGTGAGATTATTCAACACCCTACTGTTGGCGGTATTATCTTTTTTGCGCGCAATTACCATGACCGCAAACAGCTACGAGCGTTAACAAAATCCATCCGTGACGTCGCCAAACGTCCTCTCCTGATCACGGTCGATCAAGAAGGTGGCCGTGTGCAGCGTTTTCGTGATGAATTCACCTTGCTTCCTCCGCCAAAAGCCTTTGCGAACAGTCAGGATGGCCTGTCACTGGCTCACGAAGGCGGCTGGCTTATGGCAGCAGAATTGCTATCAATGGATATCGATTTAAGCTTTGCGCCGGTGCTGGATCTGGGCTTTGATTGTAAAGCCATTGGTGATCGTGCTTTCTCTGATGATCCGCAACAAGTCATTCAGTATGCCAGCCAGTTCATCAAAGGGATGAAAAAAGCAGGCATGGCCGCGACCGGTAAACACTTCCCGGGTCACGGTGGTGTGATTGCTGATTCGCATTTGGAAACGCCGGTTGATCCGCGTGACAATATCAAGCTGCATGATATGACGGTGTTTAAAGCCTTGGTTGATCAAGGACTGCTGGATGCGATGATGCCGGCTCACGTGATCTTTGAGCACTTCAATGAAAAACCGGCCAGCGGTTCAGAGTACTGGCTAAAGGAAGTGTTGCGTAAAGACATGCAGTTCAATGGCGTTATTTTCTCTGACGACTTGAACATGAAAGGGGCTGACGTACTCGGCAGTTACAGTGAACGCGCACTGGCGGCACAGCAAGCCGGTTGTGACATGGTCATGCTGTGTAATAACCGAGAAGGTGCGGTGCAAGCGCTTGACGGTTTACCGCAAACGCAAGTACCACAGTTAAGTGCCCTGTGTAAAAAAGCTACCGGTGAATACCGTGACCTGATCAACACCCGCCTTTGGCGTGAGACCGAACAACGCATTACTCGCCTAACGCAAGAATGGCGCGATAAAAACGCATAATCTAACGCTTGCGTTTTTTTACCCGCAAACAATAAAGCCCTGCATAATGCAGGGCTTTATTGTTATTGGCGATCATTCATCTGTCGCTATGCGGGGTTATTGGCTGGCCTCTATCACGTGAGTATTAACGTGAAACCATCGATTTACAGTAATAAGCAAAGTCTCGAAACGCCATTGGCTTCCCAAAGTAATACCCCTGCTGTAACGTGATCCCACGTGCCGCCAGGTAGTTGGATTGCTCCAAGGTTTCGACCCCTTCTGCAATCATCTCCATCCCCGCCTCTTTACCAAATACAATGATGGAGTCCAGCAGCGACAGTTTTATGTCTGATGTCCCGATAGTTTCAACGAACATTTTGTCGATTTTTAAACTACGAATATTTAATTGCTGAATATAACTGAACCCACCGTAGCCTGTCCCCGCATCATCCAATTTGACATCGATGCCACATTCACGCAGTTGCTCAATGACATCCGACGCCATCGTGAGATTAGTAAACCGTTTACGCTCGGTCACTTCAAACGCGATCTGACTGGGTGAAATCTTCGTCGTATGCAGCAACGCGAGAGACTTTTGCATAATATCCAATGACTCCAATTGATCCGGCACCACGTTGATACTCATGACCTGCTGAGTCAAATGCCAATTGAGCTTACCAATATCACGCACCGCTTGGCTGATAAGCTGATCCGTAATAGGAAAAATCTGGCCGCTCTTTTCGACATAAGGAATAAACTCCATTGGCGAGATAATATCATGCCCCGCACGTAACCAACGGGCGAGCATTTCACACCCATAAAGTGAATTATTCGATACATCAACAATGGGTTGGTAATACGGTACAAACTCATCCCGCTCAATGCCTTGCTCTATCAGCGAATGCAACGACATTCGGCGGCCTAACATTAAGCGGTAGGACACTAAACATAAGCCCCCTAAAAAGGTACCGAATAAGAATAAGGGCAGCCAAAAATCGTGTTTATATTGCTCAAGTAGCTTAGGGGTAACGTACGCATTCAAGCGTAAGCCATGGGTAATTTCAGTGCTAAACAACGGTGCTTCTGTCAGCAATGACGCATCACCACGCCAAAAAGTGACCGTATTGTCCGTTTCAGAAGACAGCGACGTGAGCACACAGTCTGCACAGTATTTATTTCGCAATTCATCGGTTGCTAAGGGTTCCATATACACCCGCAACGTTCCCTTGGATGACACCTGATCTAAAGCAATGATTTGTTGGGCATAACGTGCTTCTGTGGCAACCCATAACGTAATATCAGCGGTCAACTGTAGAATCAGTGGCACCCGACTTATCGAACTTTGCGCCGCATCGAAACTGGTGCAAGACACACCATCATTCAGCGTCAACGACATACGTCGAATTTGGTAATCGTTATACGTTATCTGTTTCAGTTGATCGCTATCGTAATCACTACAATCATACCGAAACTGCTTACTGAGGGTGTCTAACATCGTCGGGTAATCTTCGAGCTTACTCGAATAATGTTTTAATAATCGACGAGAATCATCTTCAATCAAAGAGGATAAGTACCGTTCAGAAACGATCCCATTTGTGGACGATAATGAAAATGAAAAGATAAGAACCAATAAAAAAGAAGGAAGATGAAAGTTACGGGTGCACTTACGAAAAAATGCACGGTTATATTCTACAAACACGTTTTGCTTCAACTGCATTGCGATTAATCTTGCCTATCCATAGAGTTTGTTTTCCGTTTATGCCTGATGGTACGCAACAAAGATGACACTTTTGCAGTATTCAGTATAAATCAGCACATTAACAATAGGCACAAAACTGTGTAATAACAAGATTTTATAGAAAGCAAGGCGGGATGTAGATCACGGTGTAGAACAAAAAACACAACTACAGTTTAAAGCGTCAAAAAAATGGACAAAACAATCACCCACTTCACATTAATTCTCTCATTTTGATGAGATTGGGGGATAAAAAAAGGCGCCTATCGGCGCCTTTTTTTACAGAGAATCACGAGAGTAATCGATGTCTTTAGTGCATTTTTTCTCTTTGCAAATAACGTAAACTGCGCCAATGATAAATGCAATAACAAGAATTGTTTCCATCAAAATTTTAACCCTTCTTTAAGTCTGTCAATGTCGGCCCAACGACATGTTGCCGCTCAACGCTCGTGGGTCTAAAAAATGCCACTGTATGCCGTGGCACCGCGACGACTTAAAGCTAGAAGCAATTTTTAGACGCTGTAAAGATACCCCACTCTCTCGTTAATTGCACAAACGAGTTATGAAACTGTGACAAACCGCGAAACTTACTTATCGTCGATTACTCACTCTTACATCGGAAAAACCGAAATAAAAAAGGGCGAGACCGCCCTTTTTTACTATCACAACATCAGGGTGCTATAACCACCGCGCCTGGCCGGTAAAGCTGACCGATAACCATGTATCGCCAAGTTCTTCCGAAAGAGACTCCCATAACACTTGGCGAATATGGTCCTGGCGTTTTGTCGTCCAGAAATCATCATCTTTCACCAAAATATTGACCTCAAGATCGTACTGACGACCTGTTTTGGCAAAATGGTGCGTGTAATCTTCAAAATGATACTGCTTCGACAATTTTGCGATCACGCGATCAACATTGTCCTGCGCATCATCCTGAGGGGCCACCAGCAACACTTCCTTGAGGTTACGGCGTAATACTGTGATCGGTAATACCACAGCCGCGAGTGAGAGCGTAGAAACGAGGATAGGATCCACGTAGCGGTTCCATTGTGAGTAGCCCATGTCATCCAAAATCATGACCGCGACAAACCCCACCAAAATGGCCGCACTTAAAATACCGTCAATTAACCATTCTTGTGAATCAACCCGGACTAATTCTGACTGCTCACTTTTTGCAATATGGGTTTCAGTAAAATAAATCGTGAAACAGCAGAAGGTCGATAACACCGCGTAAACCAGAGCGTGTTCCAACACAATCTCATGGCCACCACTAGCAATGGTTTGCACACCATTGATAAAAGCGAAAATACAAGTCATCAAGATGAGCAAGCCATTGACCACGTTGATGAGTGGCTCAATGTGTGCGTATCCGAATTGAAAGTACTGATCATCGGGTTTCGAGACTAAGTAAGCGGTATACAGGCTAAGCCCTGTCATTCCCATACTCAGTAGAGAGAACATGCCGTCGAGAAGAATAGCGTTGGATCCGACATACAATCCATAGCCGATACCGAGGCTAGACAGCAACACAGTGCCTGCTAGCGACATTTTGAGCGCCAAACGCTCCTTACTAATTTTACGGCTGATAGCCATAAATACCTCCATCGTTATGAAATAAAAAAGAAATACAGCCGGGTTGCATCCTGTTTTCACTTACCAACTATGCACACGCAGCACATTTTATGTGGGCTTGTTCAAAACAAGATAACTATACTATTAACACATTTAAAGAATTGTGATCAAGCTGTGACGTTTTTTTATCACGCATTAACAGGCGCACCTGAGGCGTATTACTCAGCAAAATACCCACCATATAAAGCGTAATACAAAAGACGCAACAAAGGGAATCGGGCGTGACACAGATCACACCTCAGCAGTATTCGGCGCGCATACTATCAAAGAAACGGTTAGAAAACACGCTTTGTATGCAGAATTCAAACGGAATGGCGGTTAGCGTGAACGATGCAGTTCAATCCTTTCTATATCATTGAAAAAATTAATTATTTTTGCCCTACTCACACTGTACTCAAAATCTGTCCCATCACAAAAGTCCACATTTGATTGCAATTCGGGGCTTTTTAACCAAATAAACTGACACGTTGCATTCACTTCGCACGCTAAGTCACGTTCAGTATGCAATTGGTCCCAGTAAGTAGCAAAATGCTGTAGCGCATCATCTAGCTGGGCATAATTTTCCTGACTTAGTTCATCACGCAACGTTTTCAGCTCCTTTTGTCGCTCCGTCATAAACGTATTAAATGAATCTGATAAGGGAGACTCGGTCACCGTGTTGCACTCTTCATTCACAAACTGCGCTTTTTGATGCGCGATATCATCCATGTTGGGCTGTGAGGTACACGCAGAAGCAAAGGCCATCATGACAATATAACCGTACCTTTTCATTTGTTCTCCCGCCATACATACGCATTTGATGAATGCACTAAGTATGCGTGAATCCCCACGATTCTCTGTGTTATTCACTCCCATTCTTAACACTGATGCATCTGTCGCACTCTGCGTTTCCCCGTCGTATGCCAACAATGCACAACCGTGATAATTGATACAACTATCAAAGTGTACCGAATTCTTTACTGTTCGCGTTTATTCGAGCCTAAGCGAATGTTAACAAACTGATTACACTTAATACTATTGAGCTGTGCCACGGCCTTACACTTTCATCCTTTTCACGTTTCGTTGGCATTCCGTTGGCATAGTCATCACTTTGCTGTCCGCCTCATTCGAGGCAGCAACAGAAGGAGCTAATGATGAATGTACAAGCCATGCCGATGCATCGCTTTATCGATCATCTCGGACACATCGTACGCCCACTCCCCGACTGGGCCACCCTTTCCATGTTGACCGCCTGCTATCAAGACATGGTGTTAACACGCACTTACGACAACAAAGCCGTTGCGCTTCAGCGTACCGGGAAACTCGGTACCTACCCCTCCCACTTAGGGTCAGAAGCCATGGGCATTGCGGTGGGACGCGCTTTGCAACCCACCGATGTGTTCATTCCTTATTACCGCGATTTACCGGCCATGTGGGCACGCGGGATCCCGCTCGAGAAAAATTTACAGTATTGGGGTGGCGATGAACGCGGCAGTGATTTTACCGCGCATGATTCGCCTTCCCGTGATTTACCGTTTTGCGTGCCTATCGCAACCCAATGTACCCATGCTGTCGGTGTTGCTGCTGCATTGAAAATTCAAGGTCACCATCAAGCCGCGCTGGTGACCTGTGGGGACGGGGCGACATCAAAAGGGGACTTTCTGGAATCCTTGAATTGCGCTGGCGCTTGGAATATTCCGTTAGTGTTTGTCATCAATAACAATCAATGGGCGATCTCGGTGCCGCGCCGTATTCAATCCGGGGCTGAATGGCTGGCTGACAAAGCGAAAGGCGCAGGTATCGTGGGGATCACTGTTGATGGTAACGACGTCGTCGCGATGTACGATGCCGTGCTTCGCGCGTTAGATCACGCCCGAAAAGGCAAAGGCGCCACCCTGATCGAAGCCATTAGCTATCGATTAGGTGATCACACAACGGCCGACGATGCGACGCGCTATCGTAGTGATGATGAATTACAAGAGGCCTGGCAATATGACCCGATTAGCCGACTTAAAAGCTATCTTGTCGAACAAGCCGCTTGGTCGGATGCTGATGAAAACCGCTTGCTTAACCGTTGTAAAGAAGCCGTAGAGCAAGCTGTTGATCGTTATCAAGCACTCATTCCTCAGCCTCCGGAATCTGGTTTTGATTACCTCTATGCCACGCCTGATGCTGATTTACGCCGTCAGCGTGATACGGTGATCAACAAAGCACTGCACATGCAAAACGTCGCGCCTGACACAATGCAGGGAGGTAAGCATGAATGAACTGACATTATTAGAAGCGGTTAACCTTGCCCTACACCATGAAATGGCGAACGATGAACACGTGATCGTCATGGGTGAAGACGTGGGCGATAACGGTGGGGTTTTTCGTGCTACGGTCGGATTAAAAGACAAATTTGGTTGTAAACGCGTAATCGATTCCCCTCTCGCGGAAGCCTTAATAGCTGGTGTCGCTGTGGGGATGGCCAGCCAAGGGTTACGCCCTGTCGCTGAGTTCCAGTTTCAAGGCTTTGTGTTTCCCGCCATGGAACACATTATGTGTCATGCAGCACGAATGCGTAACCGAACCCGTGGTCGCCTGACCTGCCCAGCTGTTTTCCGTGCGCCATTCGGTGGGGGTATTCATGCCCCAGAGCATCATTCAGAAAGTATCGAAGCCTTATTTTCCCATATCCCAGGGTTAAAAGTGGTTATCCCCTCCTCTCCCCAACGGGCATACGGCTTATTATTGTCAGCCATTCGCAGTAATGACCCCGTTATGTTTTTCGAGCCTAAGCGGATTTACCGCACGGTCAAATCGACAGTTGTTGATAACGGCCACGCACTGCCTCTTGATACCTGCTTTACCCTACGCAAAGGGCGCGATGTGACACTGGTGACTTGGGGCGCCTGCGTAGTGGAATCGCTGCAGGCCGCATCGACCTTATCGGAACAAGGCATTGAAGCAGAAGTGATCGATCTTGCCACCATCAAGCCCCTCGATATGGCAACCATTCTGACCTCGCTGGAAAAAACCGGTCGATTGCTGGTGGTGCATKAGGCGTGTCAAACCTGCGGCGTCGGGGCAGAAATTCTCGCTCGGGTTTCTGAACAGGCCCTGTGTTTACTCAAAGCGCCTCCAAAACGAGTCACAGGCATGGACACCGTTATGCCTTATTACCGCAATGAAGATGTTTACATGATTCAAGCCGATGATATCACTCAAGCGGCACGCGATTTGGTGGAGGGCTGGCAATGAAAACATTTCACTTACCTGATCTTGGCGAAGGACTAGCAGAATCAGAAATCGTGCAATGGCACGTTAATGTGGGCGATACCGTCGACATTGATCAAGTGATCCTGACAGTAGAAACCGCCAAAGCCACGGTTGAGATCCCTGCCCCATACAGCGGTACCATTGTCGGCCGACATGGCAATGAAGGCGATGTGATCGGCATAGGCTGCGCACTGATCGACATTGAACCGAGTACGGCCTCGGCGCCATCCTCACAAGCCGCATCATCAACCGACACAACTAAATCAACCAATACAACTACATCAACCAATACAACTAAATCAACCAGCACAACTAAATCAACGGATGCAGCGACCGTTGTGGGGAACGTGTCTCATGAGCCGCAGCAGGTGAATGTCGATGAGTTTTGGATCGGCAACTACGAGCAACCGAATGACAAACAAAGCCCGCTGTTATCTGCCTTACCGGCGGCACGACGTCTCGCGCAAAAACTCGGCGTCAATTTGTCGTTAGTCTCAGGCTCGGGGCCGGATGGCATCATTCTTGAGAAAGATGTCTATCGCGCGTGCGATCAGCAACTGCCAGGGACGGAAGTCTTAAAAGGTGCACGTCGTACTATGGTTGACACCATGCACACCGCGCATCAACACGTTGCCGCCGTCACATTGACCGAAGAAGCGAGCTTACATGCGTGGTCAGACAACGAAGACATTACCTGCCGCTTGGTCAAAGCCCTTGTTTTTGCCTGCCAAGCGGAGCCCGCGCTGAATGCATGGTTTGATGCCGATACCATGACGCGCTGTGTACACACAGACGTCAATATTGGTATCGCCGTCGACAGTGCCCACGGGTTATACGTGCCGGTATTGCGCCATGCGGATTCATATAATAACCAGGGGATCCGTAAATGGGTGGACCGTACTGTCGAAGAAGTCAGAAACAAACAACTTGGCAGAGAGCAATTTCAACATGCCACCATCACCCTGTCTAACTTTGGGGCGATTGCCGGTTTATACGCCACGCCGATGGTGAGCCCGCCGCAAGTGGCCATTTTGGGGGTTGGACGCATCATGGAGAAATTCATACTGAAAGAGAAAACACCCACAATGATCAATACCTTGCCCTTGTCGATGACCTTTGATCACCGCGCATGTACCGGCGGAGAAGCAGCACGCTTCATGAAAGCCTTGGTAACGCACCTTGAGCGTGGCAGTGATAACCCGCAATAAGCAATGCTTGAAGCAGAAGCAGAAGCAGAAGCAGAAGCAGAAGCAGAAGCAGAAGCAGAAGCAGAAGCAGAAGCAGAAGCAGAAGCAGAAAATCCCAGATACAAAAATGCCAGTCAAACGACTGGCATTTTTTATGCTGCGATCTGTTATCAGAATGCGATCAGGGTTTGCACCGTGTCGCTGACTGATTAATCTTCAGCAGAAGGATCAACCGGCTGCTTCTTCTTTGGCATGAAGACATTATCACCCACAGCCATGTTGTCGTAGAAACGCTTATCCATACGCTTCTTCGGCTGCTGTGTAGTAGTCGCTTTCTTCTCTGCCACTTTCTTCGTCGTCGGCTTCTTCTTCACGAATTTCTTCTTCGGTGCAGGTTTCAGGCCTTTAAACTTGCCTTCTAGCCCTTCCATCGTAGTGAAGCTGATTTCTTGCTGTAAGAACGCTTCTACGTTCTTAAAGCTCTTCCAGTCTTTTGGACCAACCAAAGAAATCGCATCACCTTTGTTACCTGCACGGCCCGTACGGCCCACACGGTGTACGTATTCTTCCGCGTGCTTAGGCATATCAAAGTTGATCACGTGTGATACTTTTTCAATGTCCAGACCACGCGATGCAACATCCGTCGTGACCAAGATCTTGTGACAATCACGCTCAAACTGGCTCATGATGTTGTTACGCTGAACCTGATTAAGATCGCCACTTAGTGCAACCGCTTTAAGCTTACGCTCGTTCAACTCTTTCGTTAGACGTTCGGTATCTGAACGGGTCGCCGTAAAGATGATCAACTGATTGTAGTTTTCTGTTTCCAGAATTTTATCCAGCAACGCTTGCTTGTGATCAAGGTGGTCACACAAGTAGAAACGCTGGGTAATGTCTGTGTGCTGCTCGGCAGAGTGACCAATCGAGATACGCTTTGGCGCATTCAGCATGTCTGATGCAATGCTGACTACGTCAGTGTGATCCAACGTTGCAGAGAACATCAAGGTTTGGCGACGACGGTGATTAGCCGCTTCGTGAATACGACGAAGTTGAGCTTCAAAACCCAGATCAAGCATACGGTCAGCTTCATCCAAAATCAGCATTTCAAGGCCATCAAGACGCGTACTGCGGTGCTCAAGGTGATCCGCCAAACGACCCGGCGTGGCAATCACAAACATTGGGTCATTGCGCAATGCTTTTACCTGGTCGTTGAAGTTTTCACCACCGACAACCAATGTTGCATCGTAAGGTGTACCTGCGTTTAGCGTACGCAAGTGTGCAAACACCTGCTTCGCTAATTCACGGGTCGGCGTTAGGATCAACACGCGTGGGTCACGGCGTGTGAAAGGTTTACTGCGGTACATGCGTTGCATGGCCGGCAGTAGGAATGCCAGAGTTTTACCAGAGCCCGTTTTCGACGATGCCAACACATCTTTCCCCATAATCGCAACAGGGACAGCGGTTTGTTGAATTTCCGTTGGTTTATTGAACGCCAAGTGATTCAGTTTCTGAAGCAGGCGCTGGTCTAATCCAAGATCTTTAAAATGCAAAATGGTGCTCCGGTCATAATGCTCTGTGTTGAGCATGAATAATTCTGTAATAACCCTGCGTGACGTTCGTCACACAGTTCTAAATTTGGTTAGCAGAAAATTATACCACATTTCTTTTGACGCACACCCCATACCTGCTGTTTTCCCAAAATTTCATACCGATAGCACTTAGCAAGCGCTTAGCAGACACTGAGCATCGCGCTTGCACAGCACAGCCTGAGTTCGCATAGATTCAGTCAGCCATTATCTATAATTAACGCGGTTGCATAATCGGTAAACCGCAATGGAACACGTAGACACATTGCAATCTCGGCTCGCCGCCTTAACAGCACGTAAATAATGAAAGGTTTACGACACAATAAAACAGTGTATTATTGCGTTTAAAACCATCAAGTACACGTCATTACAGATAGGACCGTCACATGGAAACTTACAAACCATTAGCCCCTCTTCCCCTCTTTCTTGCCGCCTTGGTCGGCAGTGTGATTGTCTGGTCTGGCATTAACCCTGCTTTTTTCGAAGTGTGGGTGGCTGAAATTATTCCTATCGCGCTGGTTTTCCTTGGCTTGGTTGCGACCCACCGCGCCTTCACGTTTTCTAATACCGCGTACGTCATGATGTCGATATGGTTACTCATGCACAGTATCGGCGCCCATTACACCTTTGCAAATGTCCCGTTTGACTGGTTCAATGATCTTGTTAGTTCTGATCGCAACCATTTCGACCGGATTGCACATTATGCGATTGGCTTCTATGCCTTCCCTATCGCTGAATATTTAGTGCGTAAGAACCATTGCAAGCCCGTTGTCGCGTCACTGTTTGGGCTCTTTTCCATCATGGCCGTTGCAGCAGCCTATGAAATCATCGAATGGTGGTATGCGGTATTGGCAGGCGGCGATGCCGGTATTGAGTTTTTAGGCAGCCAAGGGGATATTTGGGATGCGCAAAAAGACATGCTGGCAGATACCCTTGGTGCGATCACGAGTTTGGTAATTTTCGGCCTGATAAAGCCGTACAACACACCCTCACGGCAATAATAACGACGCGATAAAAAAGCCCAAGCACGTATGCTTGGGCTTTTTCTTTAACTTATCGAGAGCCGCTCACAACAAGCAACTCACACGCACAAAAGTGGCTTACAGATCAGGGTAACCGGTTGGGTTCGCTGACTGCCAACGCCATGTATCCGCTGTCATGTCATCGATAGTGCGCGTTGCAGACCAATGCAGTTCTGCTTTCGCTTTTGCTGGATCAGCCCAACACTCTGCAATATCACCCGGACGGCGTGGTGCGATTTGATACGCTACCTCTACGCCCGCAGCCTGTGAAAACGCGTCGACCATTTGCAGTACGCTAAAGCCGTTACCCGTACCCAAGTTATAAATGTGCAAGCCCGCTTCATTGCCTTTGTGCGTCAATGCCGCCAAGTGACCATCAGCCAGATCGAGCACGTGAATGTAATCACGTACACCGGTACCGTCAACGGTTGGGTAATCATCACCAAACACAGACAAGAACTCACGGCGCCCCACGGCCACTTGCGAGATAAATGGCATCAGGTTATTCGGGATACCTTGCGGATCTTCACCCATTTCACCCGACTGGTGTGAACCCACTGGGTTGAAGTAACGCAGCAATGTAATGCTCATTTCTGGGTGCGCATGCTGAATGTCAGTCAGGCATTCTTCCACCATCAACTTACTGCGGCCATACGGGTTGGTCGCGCTGGTTGGGAAATCTTCCGTAATTGGCACAGAAGCAGGATCACCATATACCGTGGCTGATGAGCTGAAAATCAGGCTGTTCACGCCAGCTGCACGCATCGCTTCCACCAATACCAAGGTACCGTGTACGTTGTTATCGTAATATTCCAGCGGCTTCGCAACAGACTCACCGACCGCTTTCAAGCCAGCGAAATGGATCACGGCGTCAACGTTCGCTTCTGCCAACACCTTGTCTAAGAATGCACGGTCACGAATGTCGCCTTCAAAAAAGGCTGGGCTCACACCCGTTAACTTTTCAATGCGAGCCAGTACTGATTTCTTACTGTTGTATAGGTTATCAACAATAATCGGCGTCATACCTGCTTCAATCATTTGTACGCAAGTGTGGCTACCGATGTAACCCATACCACCCGTCACTAAAACACGCATGTGTGTCTCCCTGTTATATCAATATGTGAACTACTCACATCATTGTATATGACGGAGTATGAAACGCATAAAACTACCATCAACTTCCTGCTAAATCATGCCTTGTTCTATAACAACATAGCCATCATGCCGACTTTTTCGCCTGCACTGTTCGTTTCACAAACACTGCGAGCCGTTTCAAAACATCCATTCCGCGCCTTCACCCTTCAATAAAACACTGTATAATATAAGTTCATTCACAGGGAGCTGCACCATGTCCGTATTCCACCCTCTTCGGTTCTTTCGTTATTACCTGCTTATTCTTTCGCTGGTGGCATTATCTGGCTGTGAATTAGTAACATGGAAAGCGGGTCACGATCGCACGCAACTGATCAATGCCGGCTACGAAGAGCATTATTTGCCGTTAAGCGATGGCGGTACCATGAAGTATTGGGTGGGTGGCACCGGCAAGCCCTTGTTACTGCTGCACGGTTTTGGCGGCTCCGCGATCTCCACGTGGAAGAATGAAATGCTCACGCTCAACGGCGACTACCGCGTGATCGTGCCGGATTTAGCCTGGTTTGGTGATTCCTACAGTCACGGTAAGCCGAACCTCAGCACCCAGACAGACGCGGTGTGGCAGGTTATGGATACCTTAGGTATCGACAAATTCAATGTCGCGGGTATTTCTTACGGCGGTTTTGTCACTTACAACATGATGACGCAGCCTGAGCGTATCGAGAAAAGCGTCATTATTGCCAGCCCCGGCCCCCTGTTTACAGATAATGACTTAACCGCCCTCTGTCAGCGCGCAGGTGTCGAGCAACCCGAGCAATTATTTGTGCCGCAAAACAGTGATGAAGTCAGACGCTTGTTTAGCCATGTGTTTGTGGAACCCAAACGGATGCCAGACTTTGTCGCCGATCAGATCTACCATAATTATTTTGCGTCATTCAGAGATGAGAAATCCGCCTTAATACAATCGCTGGTGGAAGACCGAACCCGTATTTCCGCGTTTCCGGTAGAACAACTGCCGCCGACGCTGCTGATTTGGGGCGACAGTGATGCGATTTTTCCACTGGAAAATGGCATTAGCCTCAGCCAGCACCTTAATGCTCCCCTCATTGTTTTGCCCGAAACGGGCCATGGCGTGACCAATGAGCAACCCGACTTAGTAACAAAACTATTGAAAACCTACTTGCAGTAACACTCACTAATGAGATGTAACGCTCACTATCGTTAATTACATATTTTTCATCGAAAAATTAGACATAATTATCAACCTGAATTAAGCTYGCCCAGCCAATGCACCGTGTTTCGCATTGGTTGGATTTGCTTTACTTAGGGATGACCCACCACCGTGAATATGGTATTCAAGAGCCACCAGCTACAATCAGACAATAGCGCGTACATTGAACTTAGCCGCACCACTCTTCAGCGCCAACTGACCGTCCTTTTTCCGTTAACAGGCATGATCAGCGTGATCATTGCGTTCTCTCATTTTGTGTCAGGGTCAAATTGGGTTTTCACGTCATTAGCCATCAGTGGCGGCGTATTGTCTTACTTGCTTGCGCTCTTCAATAAACATCAATTGAATCCTTATGTGCTGATCTGGTGCTTTATCCTGTTCACGTCCGGCAACTGTATGTTTGGTTTTTACAGTGACGCCACCAGTTTTGTCAGCAACACCTTGGCATTGACCATCCCACTGCTGTGCTTCTTCGCGTTAAAACATCAATATGCATGGTGGTACAGCCTGATATTCGGCTTAGTCTATATTGTAATGAGCGCCGATGAGATCAGTCAGCGACAACTGCAAATAAATGACGCCCTACAAAATTTCAGTGCCTACACCATGGTATTGGTGATGGCCTATTTACTGGCGCAACATCGGAATGAAGCTATTCGTCGAGTACAAAAAATTGCTTCCTCCGATTTTTTAACCGATTTACATAACCGCAAAGGCCTTGAAGCGGCTTATTATCAAGAAGCCTACCGTGCCAATCGGTATCTCAAAGATCTCACCTTGGTACTGATTGATATTGACGGCCTGAAAGACATCAATGATCGCTACGGATTGGCCGTCGGTGACCAAATGTTGATGATGCTTTCTGCGTGCCTGAAAGAGAAAACCCGCCATGGCGATCATATTGCGCGTATTGGTGGTGAAGAGTTTTGCCTTTTACTGCCAGAAACCTCATTGAAACAAGCCGAAACCTTAGCGATAACGCTCAAACAGCAGATCGCCCAATGCCAACTTGAGTTGGAATCTGGCGCGCACATTAGCATGACCGTGAGCATGGGATTAACGGCGGTGGAATTTCAGGATTTCAGTCTCGATTACATCAAAGCAGACAGCGCCCTTGATCGCGCGAAAAACTGGGGACGAGATCAGATTGCTATTGGCTAATCAACGCGATACGGTAAACCGACTCACCAAAAATGGATGAAGATGGATGACAACCCGAACTCTTTGCCAATGGAAGTGTTTTTCCGTTGAAGAATCAGAGCATACGCTCCCCGATGGCCGTCAGGTGACCTTTACCACGGTGAAGCACCCTGGCGCGGTCATTATTGTGCCAATCACTGCCGCCGGTGAATTTGTGATGGTGCATCAGTACCGCCCCGCGATTGACGATTGGATCTTAGAATTTCCCGCGGGTACGCTAGAAGGCAAAGAAAACATTCTCGCCTGTGCACAACGTGAACTGGCAGAAGAAGTGCAAATGCAGGCCACACAGTGGCAACACCTAGGGGAATTGTTTCCGGTTCCCGGGTTCTGCGATGAAGTCCAACATGTTTATCTCGCACACGACTTGTCACCGTGCACCGGCGAATTGGATGAGGATGAAATCATTGATGTGGTCACGTTACCCATCAGTGATTTTCTCGCAAAAGTTGCCAACAATGAGATCAAAGATGCGAAGACCTTAGCGACCTTTTTGAAGGTACAGGCAATGGGGTTACTGCCTTAATCGTCGATTCGAAAACATGTTAACATTCGTTTCCGAACCGTGATTTATCATCGCAATTTTGATTCAACTGTGGCATCTTTCCCGCCATCGTCAGGTATCACATTCAACCGAGGTCACCATGGATAAGCTTTTTCCTTACTTGAACAAATTCGCGTCTATCATGGCCATGCTGATGTTTGTCATCGGTGGCGGTTTAGCCCTTTTTGTGTTGTTTTTCGGCTAATCATCACGGGGATCACATGCGCATCCCTCCATCGACCTCAAGCACCCTGCCGGTAAAATACTCATTTTCGATAATGTATTTTACCGCATGGGCGATCTCACTGGCGTCACCGATCCGTCCGAGTGGGATCATGCTTTTCAAACGCGCAATGGCTTCCGGTTTGAGTTGATTGGCCATTTCAGTGTGTACAACACCTGGGGCAATAGCCGCTGCACGGATCCCATAGCGCGCGAGTTCTTTTGCCCAACCTACCGCCATGGTCGCAACCGCCGCTTTCGACGCAGCATAGTTGGTTTGACCGATATTCCCCGCACGTGCCACGCTCGAAATATTGATGATCACGCCTTGGCAACCTAATGTCATCATGGCAGCCGCCGCTTCTCGTCCGCACAAGAACGTTCCCGTGACATTCACCGCCATCACGGTATTGAATTGTTCCAGCGACATTTTCTGCAAGCGGTTCGGATCATGCTTGTCCTTTGTGGCGGCTTTCACCAATAATCCATCACGCAACACTCCTGCATTATTGATTAATCCATTCAACTGACCGAAATCGGCCTGAATGGCAGCAAACGCATGCTCCACCTCTTGCTCGTTGGTCACATCGACACAATACGTTAATGTTTTTGCACTGAGCATCTGACACTGTTTTTGGGTATCGAGTAAACCTTGTTCATTGACATCAATCAACGCGAGATCGGCTCCGGCTTGCGCCAAGGTAATGGCCATCATCTGCCCTAACCCTTGTCCCGCACCGGTAATGGCGATGGTACACTGTTTTATATCCATGCTTCGCTCCTTGCTAAAAAGTCGAGTTACTGTGTAGATCAAGCATTGCTACGCATTACGGGTCTGTACGTTTGCGGTAAAACGCAAACAAACTGGAAAAATCCTTCTCGGCATAGCCATTAGCTTGATGGAAGGCGTACAAATTACGGGCGAGTGTTCCCATAGGTATGGGCGATTGACTGCCTGTTGCGGCTTCAAGACCCAGTCCGAGATCTTTCAGCATCAACGCCGTCATGAAGCCCGGTTGATACTGGTTGGAGGCGGGTACATTCGCCATCACACCGGGGCATGGGTTATACAGCTCTAGCGCCCAATTTCTGCCCGAGCTCTGCAGCATAATGTCAGATAGCACCTTCGGGTCTAAGCCATTATCTATACCCAAACTCAATGCCTCACACGTCCCCGACATGATGATCCCCAATAGCAAGTTATTGCAGATTTTCGCCATTTGCCCGTCACCGGCTTGGCCAGCATGGAAAATGTTTTTCCCCATGGCCTGCAACACATTTTGGGCTTGTTGAAAGGCTTCATCACAGCCGCCTACAATGAAGGTCAATGTCCCTGCTTGTGCACCGGCAACACCACCAGAGACCGGCGCATCGACAAAGGCAAAACCCTGTTTTTCCGCTTCATTTGCGACCAAACGGGCAGACGCCGGATCAATGGTGGAGGAATCAATGAAACGCGTTTGTGCATCGACCATTTTCAGCAACCCCACACCGCCGTCGTGATCCCCTAGATACACAGCACGCACATGCTCACCCGCCGGTAACATGGTGATCACCCATTCGACGCCTTGTACAGCAGATACCATGCTTGACGCCACCGTGGCGCCCGCTGAAGCCAAGGCACTTGCTGCCGCCGTATCACGATCAAACACCGTCACCTGATGACCCGCAGCCAGCAGATTTTTTGCCATCGGGTTACCCATGTTACCGAGTCCAATAAACGCTATTTTCATCGTTATTCTCCTGTTTTCGCCTGTCACGCCCTCTCACTACAGCGCTTGCAACGGGTGTTCATTGTCCGCCCACAGCGGGGTAAACAGTTGATCAATCACCGTATCATCGACCTGACTGACTGTGGCATAACGCCATTGCGGTTGCCCTGTTTTTTCAATCAACCGCGCCTTTACGCCTTCATAAAATTCCCCCAGCTCACCGCATCGCACTGACAGGGTTAACTCCATACGAAAGCAATCAGCGAGGGATTCATGAGCGTATTGGGTGACTTGGCGATAACAAATATGCGCGGTAATCGGGCTGCCTTCTCGCAAGGTGTGCTGTGCCTTCGCTAACCATGCTTGTGACGCTGCCGGCACATCACCAGAGAGGAGATCGATCTTCTGGCAGATTGTCGCGAGATCGCCATACTGACAAGCGGCTTGAATGGCCGGTAAATACGGCAATAATTGCGGTTCCGGGTGGTGAGAGAGTGCTTGTTGACCCAGTGAATCCAATATCCGGTTGACCACAATGCTCGGTGGCGCATCGTGCCATGCCGCCTGTTGAAGGGCTTGCAGCACGGCATCACGTTGCGAAGGTAACAACACATGATCGGTTAAAGATAATGCCAGTGCATCGGTCGCATTGACGGGAGCGCCGGTTAAACCAAGGAACAAACCGACCCCCGCCGGTAATTGATTCAAAAACCAGGTGCCGCCCACATCGGGATACAAACCAATACTGATCTCTGGCATGGCTAAGCGACTGTCTGATGTGATCACGCGATGACTGGCACCAATGTATAAACCGATCCCCCCACCCATCACAATGCCGCCGCCCCACACGATCACAGGCTTGGGATAGGTGTGGATCAAATAATCGGTTTTATACTCCACCGTAAAATAGTCCGTTAAAAACTGCATCGCTTTTAGCGCGGCTTCATGGTGGGATGTGGCTTCATCGGTCACCGTGCCCGTTGTGGACACGTCACTCGCCACATCCAGCCTCGCCTGATGCATTGCGTGATACATGGCGCGCACATCGCCCCCCGCACAGAATGCTTTATCGCCAACCCCATGAATAAAGACACACGCGATATCGTCATCATGCTGCCAATGCAACAAGGCCTCATGGAGTTGAGCCAGCATATCTCCGGTCAGTGCATTGAGTGACGCTGGGTTATCCAATTCTGCGACAGCCACCTTGCCCCCCTCTGCGCCCGGTAATACATGTACGTTAACCTTTCCTGCCATGTCATTCCCCCTTACCCTTCACGCTCGTGCCTTACATACTCATGTTCTGAGTGTTTGTATTGGGCGATCACTGTTCACGTGCTTGATGCTTATTGATTTTTCCAATTCGGCGGCCGTTTTTCGAGAAAGGCATTCACCCCTTCGGTTTGATCATCGGTATCAAATAGCTTCACAAAATATTCCCGCTCACGCCGTAAACCGAAGTCAATCGGCGCAGCACGACCATGTTGAATCAACTGTTTACACGCGGCGACCGATGACGGGGATTGCTGGGCAACCGCGCTAGCCATGGCCATGGCCACGGCACGGCTTTCTGTTGATGCGACCACTTCTTCCACCAACTTAATCGACAATGCTTGTGACGCTGTCACTTGCTCGCCGCACAGAATCATTCGTTTGGCCCAGCCTTCACCCACCAGCCACGTCAAGTTTTGGGTACCGCCAGCACAAGGTAATAACCCTACCTTAGGCTCCGGCAAGGCCAGCACCGCATGGGCTTCAGCAATGCGGATATCACAAGCTAAGGCGACTTCTAGCCCGCCGCCCATAGCGTAACCATTGATGGCGGCAATCGAGACACCACGAAAGTGTGTTAACGCTTCAAACGCCTCACCAAAGGCATTGGCCATGTCCACTGCCATCGCCTTGTCACCACTGGCAAACAGTTTTAGGTCTGCCCCCGCAGAGAAAAATTTATCACCGCCTCCGGTTAGGATTAGGGCATACACCTGCTTGTTTTGATTCAAGGATTCAACGGTATCGCGCAATTGACGTAAACTCGCTAACGTCCACGTATTGGCTGGCGGGTTATTCATGGTCAGTATGGCAATGTGTCCTTCAATGCGTAGCTGCACTGGCGTGTTATCGTCCATAAGCATTCCTCACTCGCTTGTCTGATCGTATTTATTGGTTCGCAACTAAAGTAAAGCACAGCCTTCCGCTAACACGCGCCGCGCAATAATCAGGCGCATGATCTCATTGGTCCCTTCCAGAATTTGGTGTACCCGTACGTCTCTGAAATACCGCTCTAACGGGTATTCTTTGATGTAGCCATAACCGCCATGCAGTTGCAGGGCGTTATCACACACCTTAAAACCCACATCTGTGGCAAAGCGCTTGGCCATCGCACAATGCGCGGTGGCATCGGGATGTCCTTGATCAAGTTGGTACGCGGCGTACCGAACCAGCTGACGGGCCGCAACCAACTCGGTCGTCATGTCTGCCAAGGCAAATTGCACCGACTGAAACTGTGCGAGGGGCTGACCAAATTGCTGACGCTCGGTCACATACTGCGTCGCTTGGTTCAACGCCTGCTGCGCCGTCCCGATCGAGCACGTGGCAATATTGATCCGCCCACCATCTAATCCTTTCATGGCGAAATGAAACCCCTCACCTTCGTCACCTAACCGGTGATCAGCGGGTATGACTACATCATCAAACGTGATCGTTCGGGTTGGCTGACTGTTCCAACCCATCTTCGGCTCTTTGCGTCCATAACTGACCCCTTTGGCATCAGCGGGCACAATGAACGCAGTGATCCCCTGTTCACAACGGGCCATCACCAACAACACATCGGTTGCCCCCGCCCCTGAGATAAACGCTTTCGCACCGTTTATACGGTAGCTATCGCCATCGCGCTTTGCCGACGTGGTTAACGCCGCCGCATCCGAGCCCGCATTGGGTTCGGTCAAACAATAGGAAGCCAACCATTCACCCGTGAGTAACCGGGGACAATAAGCCGTTTTTGCGCTTTCGGTAGCAAAGCTGGCGATCATCCAACTCACCATGTTGTGAATGGTCATGAATGCAGTGGTAGAGGTACAGCCCATCGCCAATTGCTCGAACACCAATGATGCATCTAACCGTGACAGCCCCAATCCCCCCACCGATGGCGGTACATACAAACTCAAAAAGCCCATCTCACCGGCGTCTCGCAATACAGCCTTTGGGAAGGTTTGTGTGGCATCCCACTCTGCGGCGTGTGGCGCCAGTTTATCTTGCGAAAACTGTTGGGCGACTTGAATAAACGCACGCTGATCGTCCGTTAAACTAAACTCCATCGTGGGTCCTCCTTCAAAGAAAAAATAACCGCTGTGAAGAGACGCATTGTGCTCGTCATAACGATGACGAACGCAATGCTACCGCAAATGGATCGTGGTATTGGGCCCCTCAAGGCTCGCATCATCAAACCAGCGCGCGGTGACGGTTTTGGTTTCGGTATAAAAGCGTACCGCTTGTTTGCCATAGGCATGCAAGTCACCATAAAAACTGCCACGCCAACCTGTGAAGGAAAAGAAAGGTAGCGGCACAGGGATCGGCACATTGATACCTACTTGGCCAACGTGTACCTGATGCTGGTATTTTCGGGCAGCAGCACCGCTGGCCGTGAATATAGATGTCCCGTTACCAAAGGGATTGGCATTCACTAAGGTGATGGCTTCGTCTAAATTAGCAACCGCCACACAGACAAGCACCGGTCCAAAAATTTCTTCCTGATAAATAGCCATATCCGTCGTGACCTGACTGAACAAGGTCGGCCCAAACCAATGTCCATCAGGCGCGCCGTTGACTTGGCACTGGCGACCATCCAGTTCACACTCCGCCCCCGCTTGAATGCCACTTTCCACCAAGGCTGTAACGCGCTGTTTGGCTTGCGCGCTGATCAGCGGACCGAATGCTGCGGTTTCATCATCCCACACACCGGGTTTCAGCTTAGCCATCGCCCTTTTCAAATTAGGCAAAATCGTTACCGCCTCACCTACCAATACCGCGACCGAAATAGCCATACAGCGCTGTCCGGCGGCGCCCACAGCTGACCCCGCTAGGTGATTCACCACCTGCGCATAATTCGCATCGGGCATCACCACCATGTGGTTTTTAGCACCCGCAAAGGCCTGTACTCGCTTACCGTGCTGTGTGCCCGTCTGGTAAATCGCTTTCGCCACCGGGGCCGAACCCACAAATGAAACCGTGCGAATATCTGGGTGCGCCAATAACTGTTCTGCTTGCGCTTGCCCACCATGCACCACTTGCAACACCCCGTTCGGTGCACCGGCTTGAGTAAACAACGCGGCGAGTCGCATGGCGGTTAACGGCACTTGCTCTGATGGCTTCAAGACAAAGGTATTCCCCGCCGCCACGGCCATAGGAAACATCCAAAGCGGAATCATGGCGGGGAAATTAAACGGGGTGATCCCACAACACACGCCCAATGGCTGTATCAGTGAATAGGTGTCAATCTCGCTGGCGACGTTTTCCACCGTTTCCCCCATCATTAAGCTGGCAATATTGGCCGCTTGCTCAACCACTTCAATGCCACGCCACACATCGCCTTTCGCATCGGCAAAGGTTTTGCCCGTCTCACTGGAAAGTAATGTCGCAAGATCGTCATGGTGGGTTTTAAGCAGCTGCTGATACGCCAACATTAATCGGGCTCGTTCAGGTACGGGCACCTCACGCCATGCCTCAAAGGCGATTTTCGCCTCGGCAACAGCGTGATTGATTTCGGCTTCCGTCGCCAACGGCACGTGGGCAATGGGCGTATCTATGGCGGGGTTAGTCACGGCCAGTGTTTGTAGGCTGGCAGAGGCACAGCATTCGCCATTGATATAAAGTGGGACAGTCGGAATAGCAAGCGCACCAGACTGTGTAGAATCAGATACCGTGGAATTGGACATCGAGGCCCCCTTAGTGGCGTTCAACATGACGGCAAGTGTGTAAGTGCTCGGTGGTTAATACTTGATGGTTCGTAATTGATGAATCCGGCTAGCCCGCTGGCACTTCAACTGCGATCGCCGTTGCCTCTCCGCCGCCAATGCAGCATGCGGCAATCCCTTTCATCGACTGTGGCACGCCCACATTCGCCGCTTGCAACCGACACAACTGGTGGATCAGTGTCACGATGATCCGCGCGCCACTCGCACCGATAGGATGACCCAACGCACACGCCCCACCACAAACATTGACTTTCTCAGGGTCAAGACCCAACGCATCCATCGCGATTTGTGTCACGACAGCAAACGCTTCATTGATTTCCCACGCATCCACCTCATCTTTCTGCCAATCAAGCTGCGACAACAGCACGTCAATGGCAAAGACAGGGGCCACCGTAAATTCACTCGGGGCTCTGGCATGAGACGCATGACCACGAATAATCGCCAGTGGTTTGAGCCCTTGGGCGCTGGCGACATTCGCATCCATTAAGAACAACGCGGCGGCACCATCAGAAATGGCGCTGGAATTGGCCGCCGTCACGGAGCCGTTCACGGCAAATGCTGGCTTCAATCGGGGAATTTTGTCCATATCAATTTCTTGCGGATGCTCATCGGCCGTCAGGGTACGGGTGTCATGGCGGAGTGTCACACAGATCGGGACAATTTCATCTTTCAACCACCCCATCTGTTGCGCATGCTGTGCCCGTTTTACTGACGTTATCGCCCAGGCGTCCATGCTTTCTCGATCGTAACGTTTTTCATCGGCAATTTGCTGGGCATACAGCCCCATTAAGTTGCCTTCGTAGGCGTCTAACAGGCCATCAATAAACATGTGATCGTGTAATACTGCATTGCCCAATCGCTGCCCTGAACGGGCTTGTGTTTGCAGATACGGGGCATTCGTCATGCTTTCCATCCCCCCCGCAATCACGGTAGTACCGTGTCCAGCCTGTATACTGTCAACAGCCAACATGACTGCTTTCATGCCTGAGCCACACACTTTATTGACCGTGGTACACGGCACGGAATACGGCAGATTGGCCCCCAAGGCGGCCTGTCTTGCTGGCGCTTGCCCGCACCCCGCAGACAATACATTCCCCATAAACAGCTCATCAATATTTTGGTCGGCTGGTAATCCCGCATAGCGTAGACAGCCAGAAATCGCGGCACTGCCGAGTTGCGGAGCCGTCAGTGTAGAGAGTTCTCCCATAAAACTGCCGATGGGTGTACGGTTCGCGGCAATCACCCAGACCTCATTGTGAGCAGGCGGTTGAACAGCTTCTTTCGTCATCGTGTTTTTTGGCAGCGTATCTTTTGGCACCATCTCTTGCGGCATAGCCTCCCCCCATTTTTCACTTGTCTCATGCCATCATTGGCAACGTGACCGATATAACAGGTTCACCGAGACGTGTCTTCATGCGGCTGCATCCTGTTTAAGCCACCAGCTTGACGTTTACGTAAGCATAGCACTAACATTTACGTAAACGTTAAGAAACAAAACCCACGCAACTACAACCACTACCATAACGAGGCCACACGACGCCGTGACGTTTTGCCGCACACCATAACCGAGTACAGGGGGATTGCCCGGTGGATAGCTACAAAATCAGTGAACTCGCTAAAGAATTTGATATCACCACCCGCAGCATTCGGTTTTATGAAGACGTCGGTTTACTTCAACCTGATCGCAACGGCAGTACCCGCGTGTATTACCGACGCGATAAAGTGCGATTAAAACTCATTTTGCGCGGGAAACGCTTAGGCTTTTCACTCGCCGAAATCCGCGAGTTGTTTGAGCTTTACGATACCCAGCAAAGTGACACCCAACTCAATAAAATGTTGGCCATCATTGATGACAAGCAAGCGGTGTTACAACGTCAATTAGAAGACATAACCGTTGTCATGAACGAATTGCAGCTTGCTCGTCAACGCTGTCGGCAAGCGTTAGGGCAATGTCCATAGATAACACCAATAACATAACGTCCATAAAATCATTTTGATTCAAGCAGGGAGAATGCGCATGACCGATCCCTTCACGCCACTCAACTTTGGATTAGGTGAAACCATTAACCTACTGCGCGAGCATGTCAGCAGCTTTGCGGCCGATGCCATCGCGCCACTGGCCGCCGACATGGATGCCAATAACCAGTTTCCTGCCCACCTTTGGCCAATGCTCGGTGAAATGGGCTTGCTCGGTGTCACCGTCTCAGACACATACGGCGGCGCAGGGATGGGCTATTTGGCGCATGTGGTCGCCATGGAAGAAATCAGTCGTGCCTCCGCCTCCGTTGGACTCAGCTATGGGGCGCACTCTAATTTGTGTGTGAACCAAATATTCCGCCACGGTACCGATGCCCAAAAACAGGCCTATTTACCCGCCTTGATCCGTGGCGAACACATTGGCGCCCTCGCCATGAGTGAACCGCAAGCCGGTTCTGACGTGGTGAACATGCAGCTACGCGCCACCCGAGAAGGCGACATCTTCCGCCTTAACGGCACAAAAATGTGGATCACCAACGGGCCGGAAGCCAATACCTTGGTGGTGTACGCCAAAACCGCCCCCGATGATGGGGCGCACGGCATCTCGGCGTTTATTATTGAACGCGGATTTCCGGGATTCAGTACCGCACAAAAACTCGACAAACTCGGCATGCGTGGTTCCAGTACCTGTGAATTGGTCTTTGACCAATGTGAAGTGCCCGCCGCGAATTTACTCGGCCCGCTTAATCACGGCGTCGAAGTGCTCATGAGCGGGTTAGATTACGAACGCGTGGTATTAGCCGCCGGTCCGTTAGGGATCATGCGGGCCTGTTTGGATCTCGTGGTGCCCTATATCCACGATCGCAAACAATTTGGCCGCGCCATCGGAGAGTTTCAATTGGTGCAGGCCAAAGTGGCCGACATGTACACCCGCACCAACGCCGCCCGCGCCTATGTGTACACCGTCGCCGCCGCCTGTGATCGCGGCGAAGCCACCCGAAAAGATGCCGCAGGTGTGATCCTCTTTGCCGCCGAGCTCGCCACTCAACTGGCATTAGATGCTATCCAACTCCTTGGAGGCAATGGGTATATTAATGACTTTGCCGCTGGCCGGCTTTTACGGGATGCCAAGTTATATGAAATTGGCGCGGGGACGTCAGAGATCCGCAGGATGTTGATTGGACGAGAATTGTTTAAAGAATCCCAATAATTCACCGCAACGGATAAGGGACACGATATGGCCATAATTAACACCACGATCGATCCAAGCGATACGTTCTATCAAACCAATCATCACAAGATGTCAGCGTTGATCGACCAGCTCCAAACCCATCTCACCACCTTGCAGGCGGGAGGCGGTGCTGCCGCCATAGAAAAGCAACGACTCAAAGGGAAATACCCGGTTCGCCAGCGCATTACACTATTGTTAGATCCTAACTCGCCTTTTCTGGAGATCGGCCAATTCGCCGCGTGGCAGGTCTATGATGAATCGGTGCCGTGTGCTGGCGTAATTGCGGGGATCGGACTCATTAAAGGCATGCATTGCATGGTGATCGCTAACGATCCGTCGGTGAAAGGCGGCACTTATTACCCACTGACGGTCAAGAAACACTTACGGGCGCAGGAAATCGCAGCGCGTTGTCATCTGCCCTGTGTGTATTTGGTTGACTCAGGAGGGGCAAACCTTCCTCACCAAGCCGAGGTGTTTCCCGACAGGGATCATTTTGGTCGCATTTTTTACAATCAAGCCCGCATGTCAGCTAAAGGGATCCCGCAAATAGCGGTGGTCATGGGGTCATGCACAGCGGGTGGCGCGTATGTCCCCGCGATGGCTGATGTCTCGATCATCATCAAAGAACAAGGCACAATCTTCCTCGCCGGCCCCCCGTTAGTAAAAGCCGCCACCGGTGAAGTCGTCACGGCTGAAGCCCTCGGTGGCGCTTATGTGCATTGCAAAACTTCGGGGGTGGCAGACTACTTTGCCCAGAATGAAGATCACGCGCTGGAACTCGCCCGTCAGGCGGTAACAAGTTGTGGATCTGCACATCTTTCGCATCTTTCACAGACTTCATACACACATATGAACGCTCATAACGCGGCATCCAATGGGGAGCAGCCCGCAGAACCGCGCTATCCGGCGGATGAACTGCTCGGTATTGTCGGTACCGATTTACGCATGCCGGTCAATGTGCGCGAAGTCATCGCCCGTATTGTCGATGATTCAGCGTTGGACGAGTTTAAAGCCATGTACGGCAACACCTTGGTCTGCGGATTTGCCACCATCGGTGACCACCCTGTTGGCATTGTCGGCAACAATGGCATTCTTTTTTCAGAATCTGCCCAAAAAGGCGCGCACTTTATTGAGTTGTGCTGCAAGCGAAAAATCCCGCTTCTCTTTCTTCAAAACATCACCGGCTTTATGGTCGGCAGCAAATACGAAGCCGAAGGCATTGCCAAACACGGCGCCAAAATGGTGATGGCCGTGGCCTGCGCAGAAGTGCCTAAATTCACCGTGATCATTGGCGGTTCTTACGGCGCAGGTAACTATGGCATGTGTGGGCGGGCATACAGTCCCACTTTGATGTGGATGTGGCCCAATGCGCGTATTTCCGTGATGGGTGGCGAACAAGCAGCAGGCGTGCTCGCCCAAGTGACCCGAGAGAACAAAATCAGAAACGGCGAAGCGTGGAGCGACGCCGACGAGGAAGCCTTTAAGCAGCCGATCCGTGATACGTATGACACGCAGGGTTCCCCCTATTACGCCAGTGCACGGCTGTGGGATGACGGCATTATTGATCCTCGTGATACGCGACATGTACTGATTCAGGCACTGGATGCGACCCAATACGCACCAATTGCTGACAGTACCTTTGGCATATTCCGTATGTAGGAGCGACAGGATGGTTAAATGTGATGTCGACGATCAAGGCGTGGCCACGGTCACACTCAATCGCCCCGAAAAACACAATGCCTTCAATCAGCATACTCTTGCGCAATTGCGGGCCATGCTGCACCAGCTAAAAGAAAACCCGGACGTACGTGTTTTGGTTTTACGGGCACAAGGCGCGCACTTCAGCGCAGGGGCCGATCTCGCATGGATGCAAACCATGATCACCGCCAGCGAAACGGAGAATATTCAGGATGCGCAGCAATTAGCCGATGTATTGCATGCGTTAGATACATTCCCGCAGCCCACCATTGCCTTAGTACAGGGCAATGCCTATGGCGGTGCCATCGGCTTAATCTGTTGCTGTGATATTGCAATCGCCACGGTATCTGCCCAGTGTTGTTTAAGTGAAGTAAAAATCGGCCTGGTCCCCGCCACGATTTCACCGTATGTGTGTCGCGCCATGGGGCAACGCCATGCTCGCCGCTATATGCTAACGTCAGAAACCATCACCAGTGAACAAGCTCTCTCACTTCATATCTTCCACCGTGTCGTCCCTGATTTAGCGGATCTGGATACGGCGTTACACGACACGCTGACACACTTGCTCAATAACAGTCCTGACGCTTTACGGATCACAAAATCACTTTGCCATTTGTGCAATGCCACGCCGCTATCAGCGGCTTTACGGCAGAAAACCGCCCATATCATTGCCGCCGTGCGCGCCTCCCCGCAGGGTCAGGACGGCTTGAATGCCTTTTTAAACAAACGTGCCCCGCCATGGCAACATGTTCGACCCGATCCGCCCAGCCCCACCACCC